>JAKMGV010000104.1 GCA_022424725.1 Paracoccaceae bacterium | reverse complement strand
CAACCTTTCAATCTGGTACGCATCTGCTGAACTATGCTTATCCCGCGCAGCATTCGGGGAATGAAACCATTGATGCCCTTCTGCCCGATTACACAGGGTTTAGTAAGTGGAACACTGCGGGTGTAGGCATGATCATTCCCTATAGCTTTATGGATGCGACCCTGCACTATCTCGACAATGCGTCCTATGCCGATGCGACGGATGCCACAACGCGCGACGTTTATGATGCAGACATTCTAGAGCTGAGCGACGCGCAGAAAAATGTGATCCGAATGGGGTTGGCCGAATGGGCCCGCTATATCGATGTTGAATTTGTAGAAGTTACAGAAAGCAATAACGAAGTGGGCCTTTTGCGTTTTGGGGGCACCGATTATTCATGCGCATCTGGTTATGCCTGGGCCTATTATCCCAATTGGTATTATGCAGCGGGTGGGGACACATGGTTTAGCCCCGCGATGATGCGCAAAAATGATTGGTCCCAAGGCACATATGAATACCTAACAATCATCCATGAAATCGGGCATGTCCTGTCCTTGGCGCATGCGCATGATGGATATGAAATGCCAGCGGCGTTTGATGGTGTGCGCTATACCATCATGTCCTACAACAACAACGATCATCAGATCGCAAGATGGATGAATGGGCAATTGGTCCATTATGGGGCCTATACGCCAATGACCTATGATATTCAGACGGCGCAATATCTTTACGGTGCAAACCCAACCACCGAATTCGGGGCCACGACATACACCTTTGCCTCATCTGCGCCGCGTGCTATATTGATGCGATTGACCTAAGCAGTTTCACACTGCGCAGTGTTGTTGATCTAAGGCCTGGGGCGTCGTCCACATTTGGGTATACGCATCACATTGATGACAATACTGCGATTGCATTTGGGACCATCATCGAAAACGTATTTTCGGGCAGTGGATTTGATGATGTGTTCAGAAACGATGCAGATAATGAAATTCACGCAGGCGCAGGTGATGATTTGATCACAGGGGGTGCAGGTAATGACACGCTGCTGGGGCAATCCGATCACGACACCATAACTGGTGGAACGGGGAATGATCATGTGTTGGGCGGCGATGGGCATGACCATCTGTCGGACGCATGGAAAAATGATACGCTAAGCGGCGGAGCGGGAACCGACACACTCATTTCGCATCTTGGGGACAACGCCCTATCGGGTGGGACCGAGGATGATGTGATCTGCACTGGACTTGGCGATGATGAATTAGACGGAGGATCGGGTGATGATCTGCTGATTGCGGAGTATCCCCACAGATTTGCCCGCGGAAACGATACCCTGATCGGTGGTGAAGGGAACGACAAATTGGACAGTGGAGAAGGCGCAGATCAATTTGTGTTTTTCTTGGACCAGGCGGGAAACGACACCATCGCGCAATTTGACACAGATGGCACATTGCTTGGTGCGGGGTTTGAGGTTGGTCAGGACCAAATTCATTTGATCACGGGCACAGGCACGGCGCAGGACTATACTCTGCACGATACTGATCAGGGCAGCGTCCTGACATGGGGATCATCCCAAATCCTGATTTATGGAGTTTCCGAGGATGACTTGGGCTTCTTTGACATAGTGATGGATCAGACATGGACATAATGCGAAAAATCAGTCTGCTGATAATGCTTACCTACGTCGCAGCCTGCGGTGGTGGAGGTGGTGATAACGTTACACAAAACGCCCAAATCTTGCAGACAACGACCCAATCAACCGATACCGATACATCGTCACAATCAGCCTATTCCACCACATCCAGCATTGGTGAGGCAGGGCAGATTTATGTTTTGGAACGCCTCAGCCTGGGACCCGAAAAACGGCTATCCGCATGGGCCAGCGAAACCTATGACGCACAAATCAGTTTGGATCATGTGCTCATCGACGCAAATGGTACAATTTATGGAAATCCAACGCCAAACCCCGCAGCAATTCTGCAGTTCACGGCAAACGGCACGGCGATGGGTTATCTGGTTTATGGTGATGATGCATATCAGCTTGAAAGTGGGAATGTCGCCCTATCGCTGAACGCGGCGCAGGGGGGGGACACTTACACTTGATCGCTTTAACGTCACACCGCTTGGGACGGGGCAACCCGATTTAGGGGATCTTGCGATTTATGTGTCCAACATTGCCTATCTAGGGGCCTGTGGCAGCGCCGATTTTTGTTCAAACGCGGCTCACTATGCTTTCACCAGCACGGGCAGTATTCCTGATGGAACCACCGCAACAGGCCACGTTTTGGGCGGTATACTTGGTCCCAACGGCGAAAATGTAGGGGCACTCTTGGATGCAAGCAACGCAAACACGGTTGAATTTCGCGGTGATTTCGTCGCCCGCAGAACCCCCTAATCCGCGATCGCCTTGGCAAATCGTGGCAAACGCGCCTTTTTGAACAGGGCACGTTTTGTCCATCCGCCCGCCTGAAAGGTGTTCGCAACCTGCAAAATGTCATGGGCAAGCTGCGCAGTTGGTGCAGGATGATCCAGAAACGTTTGCATCAACAGGGCATCTGGATCAATGCGGTCCAGCCCCTCTTGACGCAAATAACCTCTGGGAAAATCACGAGCGTTTAGCGTTACAATCATATCCGCGGACCCTGCGATTGCCGCCGCCAAAACATGGCGATCATTTTCATCTGGAAGCCACACTTGGCGTTCCATTTCGACAGGCCAGCTGACACTTGCATTGGGCCAATCGGCCTTAAGCAGGGCAATTTCGCCACGCGCTTGTATCTCACCCTCTGGGCCCAGTTTTCGCGCCGAATGGGCCCATTCCTCAAGAATGCGCTCTGACCAAAGGGGCGTCCACCCTTGGATTTTGCAGGCCCCGAGTAAGGCATGCCGCATCACTGTCGGGAATAAAACACAGGTATCAATCAGCAGCTTCATAGGCGGAAGAACAGAGATTTTAGGTAACCGCTTTCGGCCAATTGCGGATGCAGTGGATGATCTGGCCCTGCAAACCCTGTGTGGATCAATGCCGATTTCCGCCCTGCCCGTCCAATCCCGCGGATTGACGCCGCACGGAATTTCGCCAAATCCGCCGCATGTGAACAGGAACATAGGCCAAGGTATCCACCATCAACCACCAATTGCGCCGCCAGTCGCGCCACACGTTCATAGGCACGCAATCCTGCCTCTAACGCGGGTTTTGAGGATGCAAATGCGGGTGGATCACAAATTACGACGTCAAATTGCGCCCCCTCTTCCACCAATTGGGTCATTACGTCAAAGGCGTCACCGCGGCGGGTTTCGAACATGTCCTTTACGCCCATTGCAGTTGCACCTTGCATCGCCAGATCAAGCGCCGCAGCCGAGCCATCAACCGCCACGGCATGATCCGCCCCTGCCGCAAGAGCCGCCAATGAAAACCCACCCACATGGGAAAAGACATCCATAACACGTGCGCCTTTGGACAGGCCTGCCGCAAAAGCGTGATTGGGACGCTGATCAAAGAATAACCCTGTTTTCTGCCCCCCCGCCAAATCCGCCATATAAATGGCACCGTTCATAGGCACCTGAATTGGCGCACTTGGCATATCTCCACGCACAACCTGTGAGACATCATCCAACCCCTCAAGCCCGCGGGTGCGACCAGAGGCGTTTTTGATCACAACGCGCGCGCCGGTCACATCCACCAAGGCATCCACGAGCGCATCCAACAAACAATCTGCCCACGCCGCATTGGGTTGCACAACGAAGTGATCGTCAAAACGGTCAATGATCACACCGGGCAGGCCATCAGATTCAGCATGGATAAATCGATAAAATGGGCGGTCAAACAAACGCGCCCGCATATCCAAGGCTCGCTTAAACTTATCCCGAAACCAATCTGCATTGATCGTCGCAGTGATGTCATTGTCCAACACCCGCGCCACGATTTTCGAATTTGGATTGATCGCAACCAAACCCAGATCATTTCGATCTGCATCCTGTAGGATGCCCAATGTGCCCGCATCAATTTTGCGACTGCGGCGATCCATGACCAATTCGTTGTCATAAACCCATGGAAAACCAAAGCGAATGGCCCGTGCGGCCGCATTTGGACGTAGGCGAATAATCGGAAGTGAGGATATATCTGTCATATCCGTCCTTTACGCCCTTGCCACCACAAAGAAAAGAGATATCCAGACCATCACGACGAAAGCATCGCTTGCAGTTTTTAAATCACTCATGTATCACGCACTCGTTAGCGCTAACAATTTGGTCATATTTAGGAGCCAGCATGCCCTTAAACCCAACCATCGCCCGCGTCACTGAGCGCATTATTAAAAGATCAGAGGACACGCGTTCCGCCTATCTAGAGCGCATGAAAGCCTTAGGAGATCAGGGACCACGTCGCGCGCATCTGACCTGCGGAAATCAGGCTCATGCCTATGCTGCGATGGGATCCGATCAGGCGGCATTGATGGCTGAACGTCAGCCCAACCTTGGGATCGTGACCGCCTATAATGACATGCTGTCCGCCCATCAGCCCTTTCAACGCTTTCCCGATCTGATCAAAGATGCGGCACGCGAACACGGCGCTACGGCCCAAGTTGCTGGTGGGGTTCCCGCCATGTGTGATGGGGTGACCCAAGGCCAAATGGGTATGGAATTGTCACTGTTTTCGCGTGATGTCATTGCCATGGCTGCGGGCATCGCCCTGTCGCACAACACATTTGATGCCGCGATCTATTTAGGTGTCTGTGATAAAATCGTGCCTGGTCTGGTTATGGCCACAGGCACGTTTGGGTTTCTGCCTAGCATCTTTTTGCCCGCAGGTCCCATGCCATCTGGCCTGCCAAACGATGAAAAGGCCAAGGTCAGGCAGCAATTCGCAAAAGGCGAAGTGGGTCGCGATGAATTGATGCGTTCGGAAATGGCCAGCTATCACAGCCCCGGCACATGCACATTTTACGGGACGGCGAATTCAAATCAGATGTTGATGGAGTTCATGGGTCTGCACCTGCCTGGTGCATCCTTTGTGCAGCCAAACACCGACCTGCGCGATGCATTGACGCGTGAAGGCACCAAACGGATAAGCGAAATCACCGCGCTAGGCGATCAGTACACACCCGCCTATCAGGTGCTGAGCGAACGGGCATTTGTGAACGGGATCGTTGGTTTGATGGCCACAGGTGGATCCACAAACTTGGTCCTACACCTGCCCGCCATGGCACGTGCCGCGGGCATCATGCTTGAGATTGAGGATTTTGATGAAATATCCTCTGTCACGCCATTGATGGCCAAGGTTTATCCAAATGGTTTGGCTGATGTGAACCATTTCCATGCGGCTGGCGGATTGGGGTATATGATCAACGATTTGTTGGATGCAGGACTGTTGCACAATAATGTGACCACCGTCATGGGTCAGGGATTGGACGCCTATCGTCAAGAGCCGAAACTCACGGACAGCAGTATCGTGTTTGTTCAAGGAACAACAAAGAGCCAAAACGACAAAATCCTGCGCCCTTCAACCGATCCATTTCAGAAAACGGGTGGGTTGAAACAGCTGTCTGGAAATTTGGGGACAGGCATGATAAAAATTTCCGCCGTTGCTCCAGAACGTCATGTGATTGAGGCTCCCGTGCGCGTTTTCCAAGATCAAGACTCTGTCAAAAATGCGTTTAAGGCGGGTGAATTCACCGACGACACCATCGTGGTTGTGCGTTTCCAAGGACCACGTTCCAATGGCATGCCCGAATTGCATGGACTGACGCCCACATTGGCCGTGTTGCAAGATCGTGGGTTGAAAGTGGCACTTGTCACAGATGGTCGTATGTCTGGCGCATCAGGCAAAGTGCCCGCCGCGATCCACATTTCACCCGAGGCCGCCTTGGGCGGACCACTGGCCAAACTGGTTGATGGGGATGTGGTGCGATTGGATGCAACCAGTGGCACACTAACCGTTCTGGCCGATGATTTTGATACACGCCCAGTTGCCACAATGGACCTAAGCCAAAATTCCGCTGGATTAGGACGCGAATTGTTTGATGTGTTCCGCGAAAACGTTGGGCTTGCCACCAATGGTGCATGCGTCGCCGTTCGCTAAGGAGAAATGATATGACACCAGAAGCCGCCAGCATAAAAGCCGAAGCGCTTTGCAACCTTGCCCCTGTGATCCCCGTATTGGTTTTGGATGATGTCGCAACAGCGCGTCCATTGGCCGAGGCGCTGGTGGCAGGTGGCCTGCCCGTATTGGAGGTGACGTTGCGCACACCAGTTGCCTTGGATGTCATTTCCGAAATGGCAAAGGTAGAGGGTGGCGTTGTTGGCGCAGGCACCCTGCTGACCCCACAAGACGTGAAAAACGCCGTAGATGCGGGCGCGACATTCGGCGTATCCCCGGGTGCGACCGACACATTACTGGA
>JAKMGV010000300.1 GCA_022424725.1 Paracoccaceae bacterium | reverse complement strand
TTTTCATCTCTTGATGCCGCTGTTTGCCTGCCGCAAATGGGATGGTATAGTTCAGGGCAAAGAGGGTCAAAAACTGGCATGGGTGTACGCGAAAGATCTGAATAATTACCCGATGCCCCCAGCGGATATTCCAATCATTCCGATATTGCGGGATTGGTTATAAAAAACGCCCCAAATCGGGGCGTTTTCAATTTAATCTAGTGTACGCGCAACTTCTTCACGTTCAAAGATTTCGATCACATCGTCAGGTCGAATATCGTCATAGTTTTCAAATGCCATACCGCATTCTTGACCAGACTGAACATCTTTGACTTCGTCCTTAAAGCGTTTCAACGTTTTCAGCGTTCCTTCATGGATCACTACGTTGTCGCGCAGCAGACGTACGCCTGCACTGCGACGGGCAACGCCCTCGGTCACGATACAACCCGCAACTTTGCCAACGCCGGACACTTTGAAGACCTCTTTAATCTGTGCGTAACCGATGAAGTTTTCGCGAATTTCAGCAGACAACAGACCACTTGCCGCCGCACGAACATCGTCCACCAAGTCGTAAATGATGGAATAATAGCGGATTTCAACACCTTTCTGGTTTGCTGAATTACGTGCAGATGCATTTGCACGCACGTTAAATCCAATCACAGGCGCACCCGATGCCTCGGCCAAACCTACATCGGTATCCGTAATCGCGCCCACACCGTAGTGCAGCACACGCACACGCACTTCATCATTGCCGATTTTTTCCATCGCTTGCACGATCGCCTCGGCAGAACCTTGTACGTCTGCCTTAACCAAAATCGGCATTTCGGTAAGATTTTCGTTTTCTTTTGCACGCGCCATCAATTGTTCAAGCGTTGTAGCGGCACCTGCTGCTGCACGTTTTTCTTTCGCAAGGTCGATACGATAATCTGCGATTTCGCGGGCTTGTGCCTCTGTATCAACAACGTTCAAAACGTCGCCCGCTTCCGGTGTGCCATTCAGGCCAAGCACCTCAACAGGAACAGATGGACCTGCTTCCTTGACGCGCTCGCCTTTGTCATTGATCAATGCGCGAACCTTACCCGACTGTTCGCCAACAACGAAAATATCGCCCTGTTTCAATGTCCCTGTTTGAACCAGAACAGTTGCAACGGGTCCACGTCCCACATCCAACTGTGCCTCGATCACGGCACCCTGGGCTGCGCGTTTTGGGTTGGCTTTCAGTTCAAGGATTTCTGCCTGCAGCGAAATCGCGTCAAGCAATTGATCCAATCCTGTTTTGGCCAATGCTGATACTTCAACATCTTGGACATCACCTGACATCGCTTCCACAATGACTTCGTGCTGCAACAATTCTGTGCGCACGATATCTGGGTTTGCATCTGGTTTATCACACTTGTTGATCGCGACGATCATTGGAACCTTCGCGGCTTTGGCGTGATTAATCGCCTCGATTGTTTGCGGCATCACACTGTCGTCAGCGGCAACCACCAACACCACAATGTCGGTTACCTGTGCCCCACGTGCACGCATCGACGTAAACGCAGCGTGACCCGGTGTATCCAAGAAAGACAACAGTGACCCATCAGGTGCCGTAACTTGATACGCACCGATATGCTGGGTAATGCCACCAGCTTCTCCTGATACCACATTCGCTTGACGGATCGCATCCAATAGCGATGTTTTGCCGTGGTCAACGTGACCCATGATTGTGATCACGGGCGGACGTGGTTTAAGATCTTCTTCTGCGTCTTCAACTTCGTTGATAACATCCTCAACATCCGCGTCAGAAACACGAACAATTTTGTGTCCGAATTCTTCGATAATCAATTCGGCAGTATCTGCATCAATGGACTGGTTTTGTGTGACCATCATGCCCATTTTCATCAGCGATTTTACAACCTCTGCGACGCGTTCGGCCATCCGGTTGGCCAGTTCAGAAACCACAATTGCTTCTGGAACTTGCACTTCGCGAACAATCTTTTCACGCTCTTGGGGTTCACCCATCGCTTTTTGACGCGCACGCTCTTGCTTGCGGCGCATAGACGCCATTGAACGTTGACGACCACCTTCGCCACCGCCAAGTGCCTGAGAAACAGTAAGCTTGCCTGAACGACGGTTTTCGCCTTCGCCACTACGGGTTTTGGCGCGACGCTTATCGTCCTCTTGCTCGCGTTTGCGCGACACGGGGGTCGCTGGTTTTGCAGTGCGTGCATCGTCCGTGCGTGGTTGCGCAGGCTCTGTTCTTGCAGCCTTTTCGGCGGCTTCGCGTGTTTTTTGTTCTTCGGCTTCTTTTTTCGCGCGTTCTTCCGCTTCGGCTTTTGCCTTTGCGCGTTCTTCTACTTCACGCTGTTCGCGTTC
>JAKMGV010000299.1 GCA_022424725.1 Paracoccaceae bacterium | reverse complement strand
ATCCAAGCCATCCAAGATTCAAGTGATGAGGGGCGTTGGATAACGCTTTAACGGTATGTCGAGACCTGAGAACATTTCAGACGACGAATGGCAGGTGCGCTGCGACTTGGCGGCCTGCTATCGCCTGTTCGTTAAATTTGGGTGGACCGATTTAATCTTTACTCACCTAAGTGCGCGGGTACCGGGGACAACCGACCAATATCTGATCAATCCCTACGGTCTGTTGTTCGACGAAATCACTGCCTCCAACCTGATTAAGGTTGATTTCGACGGAAACGTTGTTCAGGGGGATTACCCGTACAATCAGGCCGGTCATGCCATTCACACTGCCGTTTTGGGTGCGCGGCCAGAGGTGAACGTTGCACTGCATAGTCACACGCGGGCAGGTGCGGCGGTCTCTGCCATGGGCGAAGGGTTATTGCCACTTTCGCAGCACGCGATGGAAATTTTGGGCCTAACGTGTTATCACCCCTATGCCTATGCGCCTGACAGCGCAGAGGAATGTCGCAGGTTGGCCCGTGATCTGGATGATAAATGGCTGATGATTATGCATAATCACGGTTTGCTTGCAGCAGGGCGCAGCGTGGCCGAGGCTTTCTATTATCTTTACATCCTAGAGGCCGCCTGCAAAATCCAAGTGGATGTTCTAAGCGCCTCATCAAAGCCGATTATTCCAGATCAGGACGCAATTGAGTCACTTACCAAATACACCGCTGTTCCTGATCAAGGCCCACATGAGTATGTAAACGTCACTTGGGATGCGATGATCCGGAGTTTGGAACACGCAGGTGTTCAGTGGACGAAATGAATAAATTGCGGTTTTCGGCAAATTTAGGATTTTTATGGACCGAACTGCCGATTGATCAGGCAATTCAGCGCGCCGCCGAAGCGGAGTTCGACGGTGTCGAGATGCATTGGCCCGAACCCACAGATATTTCAAAAATCAAATCCGCACTTACGTCCACAAATCTGTCACTGCTTTCGTTAAATACCGTACCTGGAACGAAACAAGATGGCGATTTTGGCCTATGCGCATTGCCAGATCGTAGAGGTGAGGCCAAAGCGGCGATTGATCTGGCAGTTGATCAAGCCCACGCGCTTAATGCGAAATTTATACACGTCATGGCGGGCAAGGCATCAGGCCCGGACGCCCATGAAACCTTTGTCGAAAATCTTGAATATGCGTTGGACATTACGCGGGGTTTGGGTGTTCAGATATTGATTGAACCCATTAATTCGCATGACGTGCCAGAGTATTTCTTGAAAACTGTTGATCAGGCGATTGATATCATCAATGAAATTGGTTCAACCGATCTCAAATTGATGTTTGATTTTTATCATGTTGAACGCCAGCAAGGCAGCGCAATAACAAGATTTCAGGATGCGTTAAACTTTGTGGGTCATGTTCAATTTGCATCGGTACCAGATCGTGCATCGCCTGATCATGGTGATTTAGACTTTGATGAAGTTTTCAAAGTCTTGGGTGCCAATTGGAGCGGTTTTTGTGGCGCTGAATACCGACCTGATGGACCTACGGATGCGTCACTTCAGTGGTTACAAAACCTTAATTCTGACCGCGATAAATCCAGCGAACAAGGATAAACGACACATAGGCGCCGCAGAGTTCGGCAGGGATAAACATCAATAATTCAATTGGGCGTATTCCCGCAAACGTATCTGAGAAGGAACGTGCAATCGCAACCGCGGGGTTGGCGAATGATGTTGACGCGGTAAACCAATAGGCGGCTGAAATATAAAGCCCAACCAACATCGGAATCGATTTCGAATTCTGCGAAATTGCGGTGAAAATCACAAACACCAACCCAAAGGTCGCAATAATTTCACTGATACAATTCCCAAATCCACTGCGGTCGACAGTCGATATTTGTAGAATTGGCACTTCAAACATCGCGTGTGCGGCCCATGTACCCAATATCCCGCCACAAACCTGCACTATCATATAGAGCAGGGTCATTCCCCCCGCTAAATCACCGCGCAGATAAAATACAAATGAAACTGCAGGGTTAAAATGTGCACCTGATACGGGGCCAAAAATCGTGATCAGAACGTATAAGATTGCCCCCGTCGCAATGGTGTTCCCAAGGAGTGATATAGCCACATCATTTGATAGGGCGTCTGCCATGATACCCGATCCAACGACGGTCGCGACCAACAGCAGCGTGCCCAAACCCTCGGCCAAGAGCCTACGATTGAGTGAAAATGGATGATCCAACGTTCTGTACCCCTAGTTTCAGAACGGGTGATGCACGATGTTATGGAATTTGTACATCTTAAATGCAATATAATCAGGAGCTGTAGTTGCTGCCTTCTTCATCCAATATTGC
>JAKMGV010000298.1 GCA_022424725.1 Paracoccaceae bacterium | reverse complement strand
GATCGATTAAACGGCGAAATCGCGGATATTATTGCCACCAAAACAAGCGCCGAATGGGTGGATGCCCTAACCGCCGCTGGCGTGCCCTGTGGACCGATTTACAAAATCGACGAAATGTTTGCCGATCCACAGGTTCAGCATTTGGGCATTGCACAACCCCTAAGCACAGTGCCATTTGGTGACACGCATGCAATGGGTCAACCCGTGCAATTAACACGCACACCGTCACAATTGGTGGGATCGCCCCCAACACGTGGCGAACATACCTTAGAAATACTAGAAGAATTGGGTATCAACGCAGATCAGGCGGCCACCCTAAAAGACAACTCAATCGTTTAAGACGAAAGAAACCGACATGACCATCGAACTGGACCTGCCAACAGACAAAATCAAAGGCGTGATCAAAGGCGCCGCAGGGCATATCATTTTTAACAACCCTGAACGCCACAATGCGGTATCCTTGGAAATGTGGGACGCCGTCGAAGTGGCGTTAAACGCATTCATGGAAAACGACGATGTGCGCATTGTCATTCTGTCTGGTGCGGGTGGTAAGGCCTTTGTTTCGGGTGCAGATATTTCAAAATTTGAAAAAGAGCGCGGATCAAAGGATGCAACCGACCACTACAATGCGCGCCTTAAGGTCGTCTATGATACCATTGAAAACTATCCAAAACCCACGATGGCAATGATCAACGGACATTGTATTGGCGGCGGTCTAAACTTGGCAGCCTGCACCGATATTCGCGTCGCATCCGATAAATCACGCTTTGCCATGCCCGCGGCGAAATTGGCCTTGGGATACCCCTTTGATGCCATTCGCAGATTGGTGAATGCCGTTGGGGCAGCCAGTGCCAAACAACTGATGTTCACGGCGAAATCAATTGATGCGGACACTGCATTACGCATCGGATTTATCCAAGAAGTTGTTACAGAAGATGATTTGGCAGAACGCGTTGATGCCCTATCTGGAACGATCGCGGGCAATGCGCCATTGACCATTCAGGCCATGAAATTTATTGCAACGCAGGTCATGCAATCCGACCCTGCAAAACGTGATCTGGCAAAATGCGATGAAATGGTTGCCGCATGTTTTGCATCCGAAGACTATGTCGAAGGACGCAAGGCATTCATGGAAAAACGCAAACCAGAGTTTAAAGGCCGCTAACATGAACATGCTATTTGATGCCCTAGTGGCGCCGCTTGAAACACGTGGTGATGCGGTTTTGATCCGGCCTGATGACTCCGAGGTCACTGGTGAACAGCTTTTCGCGCTGTCGGGACAAATTGCCAATGTATTGCGGGACGCGGGTGTGGAACCTGGTCACCGTGTCGCGATGCAGTGCGAAAAATCGGTCGAGGCATTGGCGCTCTATCTGGCATGTTTGCGTGTTGGGTCCCTGTTTTTGCCACTAAACACGGCCTATATGCCCGCCGAAATGGAATATTTTGTGGGGGATGCAGAACCCACCGTTGTTGTGTCCTCAATCAAGGCGGTGGATCAAATGGCGCCGATATGCGCAAATCATAACGCCACCTTGTTCACATTGGGCGAACATTCAGACGGGACATTGATGGACGCGGCACGGACCGCAGCAACCGACTGTCCCGTTGCAGAGCGCGGGCCCGATGATTTGGCCGTGATCCTTTATACATCTGGCACAACAGGCAGGTCCAAGGGCGCAATGCTAAGCCATAAAAACCTGCTGTCTAATGCTCAAAGCCTGTCAGAGGCATGGCGCTTCACATCACAGGATCGGTTGTTACATGCGCTGCCGATCTTTCACGCGCATGGATTGTTTGTGGCGGTGAACGTATCGCTGAATGTCGGGGCATCCATGATCTTTTTGCCGAAATTCGACATTGACGTCGTGATGGACAAAATCGGCACTGCAACCACGATGATGGGCGTTCCAACCTTTTACACACGCATGTTGGCAGACGCACGTTGCACCCCTGAAAATCTGGGCCACATGCGTCTGTTTGTGTCAGGCAGCGCACCGCTTTTGGCGGAAACACATCGCGAGTTTGAGGCCAAGACGGGCCAACGTATCCTTGAACGTTACGGCATGACGGAAACCACAATGAATTCGTCAAACCCCTATGACGGGGAACGGCGTGCGGGGACGGTTGGATTTCCTCTGCCAAATATCGAATTGCGTGTCGTCGATCCAGAAACAGGCGATGAATTGCCCAAGGGCGAAATTGGTAACCTAGAGGTGCGCGGACCAAACGTTTTCCAAGGATATTGGCGCATGCCTGAAAAAACGGCCGAGGATTTCCGTGATGATGGGTTCTTTATCACGGGTGACATTGCCAAGTTTGATCAGGATGGATACATCACCATCAT
>JAKMGV010000103.1 GCA_022424725.1 Paracoccaceae bacterium | reverse complement strand
ATCTGCCCAATCCGATGCGAACAGCGTCAAAATTCTCTGACGTTCGCAATTGAAACCTAATCAAATTATTGCTCAATTCGCTATCCTGTCGCTTTTGGTCCGAAACGGCTTGCTCAAGTTTCGCGTAGATTGAAAAAATTGAATCCATTCGCATTAGACGAAAAACCTTTTCAACGGTTGGGGTAATCGCACACAGATCCATTTTGCGTTCCTTGCCCATGTGCTTCATGACACTGATAATTGCATCGAGGCCGCTTGAGTCAATAAACTCAACCTGTTCTAAGTTTAACAGTATTTTTGAGTTGCTTTCGTCGATCGTATTCATCGAGTCTTTGAATTCTAACGCAGCGCTCGCGTCTATGCGCATGGCATTCACTGTAACAACTAGGTATTCTCCTTGTTGAGCATGAATAAGGTCCATTATAGTATCCTTCTTAAATAACGACGTGGCGGTACACTGGACGCAAAAGATTACCATTCGGTATGCTTGCCCCAAGATTTTGATGAGGCGGAAAAATGAACGAAGTTGTGATTGCTGGTGCTGCGCGTACGCCTATGGGTGGGTTCCAAGGGGAGTTTGATGGCGTCAACGCCTCGATCCTTGGGGGTGTTGCCTTAAAAGCGGCGCTTGAAGATGCGCAGATCGCGTCTGTGGACGAGCTGTATTTTGGAAATGTATTGCCCGCAGGTCAGGGACAAGCACCCGCACGACAGGCAGGTTTCGCCGCAGGTCTGGGTGAGGATGTTCCAGCGACCACTTTGAACAAGATGTGTGGTTCTGGGATGAAAGCGACCATGATCGGGTATGACCAACTTGTCCTTGGACATTCTAACGTTGTGGCCGTCGGGGGCATGGAAAGCATGTCGAATGCGCCATATCTATTACCCAAAATGCGCGGTGGTGCGCGGATTGGGCACGGTCAGGTCATGGACCATATGTTTTTGGATGGATTAGAGGACGCCTATGACAAGGGCCGTTTGATGGGCACCTTCGCAGAAGACTGTGCAGAAAAATATCAATTCACCAGAGAGGCGCAGGATGAATATGCGCTGGGATCGCTAAGTAATGCGCTCGATGCCCAAAAATCAGGGGCATTTGCACGTGAAATTGCAGCCGTCACATTGAAAACCCGCAAGGGTGAGGTTGTCATTCGCGAAGATGAACAACCCAAAAACGCGCGTCCCGAAAAAATTCCGCACCTAAAACCCGCGTTTCGTGATGGTGGCACAGTGACGCCTGCCAATTCATCGTCAATTTCTGATGGTGCTGCCGCGTTAATTCTAACCACACGTGAACATGCCGAGGCCAATGGCTTGCCCATTCGTGCGGTTATGAAGGGTCATGCCTGCCACGCCCATGCGCCAGGTTGGTTTGCCACTGCCCCAATTCCAGCAGCGGAAAAGTTGTTGAAAAAGATTGACTGGGAAAAGGATGATGTTGATCTCTGGGAAGTGAACGAGGCATTTGCCGTTGTTCCGATGGCGTTTATGCGTGATATGCAGATTTCACGGGATAAGATGAATGTGAATGGGGGGGCCTGTGCATTAGGTCATCCTATTGGTGCATCTGGGGCACGTATATTGGTGACCCTGTTGAACGCGATGGAAACTCGGGATGTGCAGCGTGGTGTGGCCGCAATTTGTATTGGTGGGGGCGAAGGCACAGCAATCGCAATTGAACGCACATGAGGGTCGATTACACTCTATTGACCAAAACAATAGATGCACTGATAGACGGTGAAACCGACCCAATTGCGAAAATGGCAACAATCGCATGTGACGTACATCATTCAGATGACCGTTTCGATTGGACAGGGTTTTATCGTGTGGTCGCACCCGAACTGTTGAAAATTGGTCCATATCAAGGTGGGCATGGGTGTTTGGTAATTCCTTTTAACAAAGGGGTTTGTGGCGCCGCTGCCCGAGAGAACCGTGTGCAGTTGGTCGATGATGTCCATGCCTTTCCTGGACATATTGCCTGTTCATCTACCACCTTATCAGAAATTGTTCTGCCTGTGCGTGATTGTGCAGGAAATGTGATTGCCGTCTTTGATATCGACAGCAATCAGCCCGCTGCCTTCACGTCAGATGATGCGGAGCAGCTTCAAAAAATTTTGGATCGGGCCTTTGCAAATTAAAAAAAGCCACGACCACAAGGGCTAAGGCATGGGTCGGGGATTCCTATAAAATTAGTTTGGTAGGATTACCACATCTACACGACGGTTTTGTGCACGTCCCTCTGGCGTTAGATTAGATGCGATCGGCTGGCTTTCGCCGCGTCCCATCGATTGAATTCGGAATTGCGGAACGCCGTTTTGCTGCAAAATACTTGATACGGCCAAGGCGCGTTCTGTCGACAACAATTGGTTATAATCCGCGGATCCTGTATTGTCCGTATGCCCAACGATTTGGATTGTAGAATTCGGATAATTGATCAGGTTTTGCGTCAAAACGGCCAGATCCGAACGCAAGCTGGGGGTGATGTGCGTGCTGTCCACCGCGAATAAGATATCTTGGGGCAGTGTCACGATCAAACGATCACCTGTGTTTTGGATCATGACATCATCGTTGTTCATATCACGCCGCAATTCCGTGGCCTGCTTATCCAATTCATTCCCGATTGCAGCGCCAAGGCCTGCTCCAATCAACGCGCCACGCACGGCACCTTGACGCCGTTTTACAGAATTATCGCCACCCGTGGACATGCCCGCAACGGTACCAACCAGCCCGCCGATAATCGCGCCCTGTTTGGTTTTGGTTCTGTTAATATTTTGATCAAAGCCTGTGGATGTATTACAGGCAGAAACGGCCAGTGTAGAAATTAATAGGCCTGCTATAATTTTTTTTGACGCCATTGTGATGATCCTTTGTGATGGGTCTTCCTCACTATTACGTGGCGCTTTGGAATTGAAAACTCATGAGGATGTTATGGGCAAAAAGACGCGCAAAGGGCATGCAGGACCAGCAAAAAATCGCTTTTAGGTGTGCGCTTTGAATGCCTCATAGGCCAGCATCGCGCGTTTAATGCTGAGCCCCCAGTGATATCCGCCCAAACTGCCGTCCTTGCGCAATGCCCGATGGCACGGGATCAGCCAACTGATTGGATTTTTGCCAATTGCGGTTCCAACTGCGCGAACGGCGCGGGCGTTACCTGCTTTCAATGCCACACCGGAATAAGTGCTGGCGTGGCCCATGGGGATGTCCAACAGGGCTTTCCAGACTTTTACATAAAACGGGCTGCCGATCAGGTGCTTCGGTGCGGCGTGGACGCCATCGAACAGCGAGGATTCATATTGTGCTAAATTTTCCACTGACTGAATGAATTTCGCCTTGGGCCAGCGGGCAATGAAATCATGTTTTGTTTCATCCATTCCAACTTCGGCGCAAAACCCCAATCCACAAATGCCATGCTGAGTTGCTAACACCAGAGCGGGGCCGAAGGGGGTGTCGATATCGTTATAAAAGATTTTATCCAAGGCCGCATCATGCGCGTCTGTCACATGAATGTTTGGCCCAGCAAAATCCGAAACAGAGACATCCGTCGTCAATGGGATTGAATGCGAAAACCCCAGGCTGAGATATTGCGGGAAATCGTCCGACACTGCGCCCGTCCAATTTTTCAGAGTGACCATGAGTTTATCAGGTGAAATCTCAAGTCCATGTGCAACGCCTGACAGTGTGACATCTGGGTCAGCAGTGTCCAAAAAATCAATGGCCTTTTGGATGATATTAAAATCGTGTCGATTATATTTTGCTGACATGTAAACCCTTTGTATCGCATGATAATGCAATGATAAATTGATGCGACCCCAAAATGCTTGTGATTGTTCACAAAAGCGGGCATTCACGTCGGCATGGCAAAACAACTTGATTATCACACGATCCGACAAATCTTTGAACGCTTTGAGGCTGCAGAAGCAGAGCCTAAGGGTGAATTGAACCATGTCAATGTTTATACGTTGGTCGTCGCGGTGGCGTTAAGTGCGCAGGCGACGGACGCGGGCGTGAACAAGGCGACCGAAAAACTGTTTCAAATTGCAGATACCCCACAAAAAATGCTCGACCTGGGTGAAGAAGGCCTGATCGAGCATATCAAAACCATCGGCCTTTATCGGAATAAGGCCAAGAACGTCATCAAACTTAGTAAGATTTTGGTTGATGATTATGGCGGTGTTGTTCCCAATTCGCGTGCTGCACTTCAGTCGTTGCCGGGCGTAGGGCGCAAAACCGCAAATGTCGTTTTGAACATGTGGTGGCACTTTCCAGCGCAGGCGGTTGATACGCATATTTTTCGGGTTGGAAACCGTTCAGGCATTGCCGTTGGTAAAGATGTCGATGCGGTTGAACGTGCGATCGAAGATCACATTCCAGCAGATTTTCAATTACATGCACATCATTGGTTAATTTTGCATGGACGTTACCATTGTAAAGCGCGTAAACCGCAATGCGGCACCTGCTTAATTCGCGACCTGTGTTTGTTTGAGGAAAAAGAATTATGAAGAAGTTTGAAATCGTCGGTATCGGAAATGCGATTGTTGACGTGATTAGCACCTGTGATGACAGTTTCCTTGATCTGATGGGGATCGAAAAAGGCATCATGCAATTGGTCGAAAAAGAGCGTGGTGAAACGCTGTATTCTGCGATGGAAACACGGACGCAGACCCCTGGCGGCGCAGTTGCCAATACGATCGCGGGGATTGGTGCATTGGGCCTGAAAACGGGGTTTGTTGGTAAGGTACGCAATGATGCATTGGGCCAATTCTATGCCAAAAGCATGAATGACACTGGAATCGAATTTTTGAACCCACCGATGGATGGATCGGATGTGCCCACATCGCGTTCGATGATTTTCGTGACACCAGATGGCGAACGTTCAATGAATACATATCTTGGAATTTCTGCTGAGCTTGGTTCAGAGGATGTTCAGGATGAATTTGGATCAGCCGCAAAAAATGTATTTTTGGAAGGCTACCTTTTCGACAAAGATAAAGGGAAAGAGGCGTTTAAACGTTTATCACGTAGCTGCCGCACGGGTGGTGGACGGGCTGGTATTGCCATTTCAGACCCATTTTGTGTTGAACGTCACCGCGATGATTTTTTTGATTTGATTAAGAATGAGTTGGATTACGTGATCGGAAATGAGGCCGAGATCCAATCGCTTCATCAAACCGAGGATACGGATGCAGCGCTTGCGCAATTGTCGGAAATCTGTCCGCTTGTTGTCTGTACGCGATCAGGCAATGGTGTAAGTGCAATCCAAAATGGAAACCGCGTGGACGTAAGCGTCGAAACAATTGTGCCTGTTGATGCGACTGGCGCAGGTGATCAGTTTGCAGCGGGATTTTTGTACGGTATCCTGACAAATCGCGATTTGGAAACTGCCTGCCGCATGGGGTGCATCAGTGCAGGCGAAGTCATTCGCCACGTTGGTCCACGTCCCGAGGCGAATGTTTTCGACATGTTTAAAGTGGAAGGCTTGGTTTAATCACCAAGCTCTGCGTGCAATTCATCCAAATCGATTTCACCGACTGGCATGTTGTTTGATGGGTCTTGCGCGCTGGATTGGTCTTATTTCTGATTAAACAGCTGTCGAAACGTTGGTTAAATTGCTGCCTTCTATCCGAAATGATTTAAAGAAAGAAATTGACAGTATCGGCGATCTAAAGCTGGAGTTTGCCTATAAAATCGACGAAAAAGGACCGGTACAACGGAACGCAGACGAACTGTCGCGATTTGCGGACATTGCGGTGGAAGAGGCGCTTGATATTGCGACGCTGGACTGGATTTATTCAGATTAAGGATTGAGATGAGCTACAATTACGACGATCAAAACATTTTCGCAAAAATCCTACGCGGAGAGATTCCCAAAAAAACTGTTTTGGAGACTGAACACGCCTTGGCATTTGAAGATATTGCGCCACAGGCCCCACTACATGTCTTGGTAATCCCCAAGGGGTCGTACGTGAATTATGACCACTTTGCGCAAGAGGCGAGTAATGAGGAAATTGTAGGTTTCACGCGCGCGATCGGAGAAGTGTGCAAATTATTGGGTGTCCAACCTTCTATGGATGGTATGGGGTATCGCGCGATTGCAAATACGGGTGAGGCAGGCGTGCAAGAAGTGCCGCATTTACATGTCCACATCCTAAGCGGTCGTGTGCTAGGCAGAATGATCCCTAGGGCAACCTAGTTCTTGCCTCGTTTCCAAATTTGCCGCATAAGCGGCAGCGCATCAGCAAAAGGACAAATGAAATGACAACACATGCTCCAGAAACAAAAATTGTTGAGTCCTACCGCGTTTCATGTGACGGGGGCGAAGGTGCACTGGGACACCCACGCGTTTGGTTACAAATTCCCAATGAACATGGCTGGGTTGAGTGCCCGTATTGTGATTGCAAACTGATCCACAAAG
>JAKMGV010000297.1 GCA_022424725.1 Paracoccaceae bacterium | reverse complement strand
CCTAGGTCTATCTGACTTAAGCGATGTTGAAAACAAAGTGTACTTGGCCATATCCGACCTATGTAACCAATTTGAAAATGCCAAAACGCATTCGGTTTTGCAGCATCAGTTTGTTTCATCCATGGGTCGTTCAACCATATTTCGCACACTGAAAAAGCTTGAAGAACGAAATAAGATCTCAAAATCCAGCGAAACACATGGCGCATACACGCTCGCATCGAACGTAGGGTGAGGCGCATTTAATGGCCAAACAATCTTTTTGGACCGAGTTTTTTCTTGTCAATTTGACATACTTGATCATGTACACCCTCACCTTGGGGTTCATTTTTCCTATTCAACTAATTGTCGCGGCAGAAAGCCTTTCTGTGATCGGATTATTGTTCTTGCCACACGGCGTACGGGCCCTTGCGTTCCACTATCTTGGTGCGCGTGCATTCATACATTTGTTACCCGCGTCTTATTTGACGTGGTTTATCACTGTTTACGGCAGTAATCTTGAGCTGCACCCAATTGGCCCCCTAGCAAGCGTAATGGCGTGCTATCTTGGCTATCTGTTGGTCACGACAATTAACCGCCTTAAATCGGATAAACTGATCACCAATACGTGGATCAACGTGCTGATTATGTCGGCCATCATGTCCATCTTAAATGGCGCGGCACTCGCGTTACTGAACTTTGACGGTGACTTCCTTACGGGTGTCTTCGGATATTTGATCGGCGACATTGCAGGGGCATTTTTCTTTATGGTGATCGCGCTTTACATTTATCGTTCTATCAAGTTTTTCAGCACGAATTTTGGGTAAAAAGACACCCCAATACGCACTGAATAGATTGTGTTTTATAGGAAGTGTCGTTAACTGCATTTCTTAATGCTGATTTCTTATGCGGAGTAACACAATGTCTGTGTCAATGCTTTCCACTTTTGTGAAACCGATGCATCCCGAGGGGCGCAAATTCGTTGCAATTTTTGCAGCGATCACACTAGTTCTATTTTTGTTGTGGGAACCTTTGGGCTGGGTCGGCGTGGGCCTGACAGTTTGGGTTTACTATTTCTTCCGTGATCCAGAACGCGTGGTCCCGATTCAAGAAGGCATTATGGTTTCACCTGCTGACGGCATCGTTTCATTATTGGAACCCGCGGTTCCCCCCAGCGAATTGGGATTGGGCAGTGAACCAATGACGCGGGTGTCCGTATTTATGTCTGTGTTTAATTGTCACGTGAATCGCATTCCCGCCGCAGGGCGCATAACCACAGTGGCCTATCATCACGGCAAATTCCTGAATGCATCCTTGGACAAAGCGTCCGAACAAAACGAACGCAACGGTATTACCGTTGAATTACGCGACGGGCGTCAATACGGTGTTGTGCAGATTGCAGGGCTTGTTGCACGTCGTATCATGTGTTGGTCAAAAGAAGGGTCAGACATGCAACGCGGGGAACGTTTTGGCTTAATCCGCTTTGGGTCGCGTTTGGATATTTACCTACCAAGCGGCACCGAACCCACGGTGCAAATTGGACAAACCATGATTGCCGGTGAAACGATCATCGCCCGATTGAACTAGGAATTTGTCTTTCATCTGAGGACTATATGGAAAACAGCACCCGCCAAAGCGAAAGTAAAATTTCAATTTATAAGGTCGTGCCAAGCGCGATTACAATCATTGGAATGTGCTTTGGACTGACATCCATCCGCATGTCACTTGAAGGTTTTCATGAACTTGCGGCCTCACTTATTCTTTTGGCGGCGGTTGCGGATGGATTGGATGGATTGGCCGCACGCCAATTAAATGCCGTTTCAAAATTTGGCGCGGAATTAGACAGCTTGACGGATTTCCTGTGCTTTGGTGTCGCGCCGTCGATCCTGCTGTATTGCATGTTTACGGATGAATTGGGATCATTTGGCTGGGGCGCAACGCTGGTTTTTGTGGCAGCCTGCTGTCTGCGATTGGCACGATTTAATGCATTTCAACAAAGCAATGTGAACCCAAAAGACGATGACGAGCAAAATCTTGACGCCTGTCCAAACACTAAAAAACCTAAGACACATTTTGTCGGCGTTCCGGCACCTGGTGGGGCATTGTTGGTGCTCCTCCCCGTCTTTTTTGGTTTTTCCAGCGGTAACAGCATCAGTGTTTCACCATATCTAGTGGCTGCATGGCTATGCATTATTGGGACATTGATGATTTCGCGCCTAAAAACGTTTTCGCCAAAAACAATTCGCATCCCCAGACGATCCGTAACACTGTCATTGTTATCAATCGTTATGTTTGGGGCGATTTTATACAGTTACACTTGGCAAACCTTTATGATCATTTCAACGCTATATACCTGCATGCTGATCGTTGATGTGAT
>JAKMGV010000296.1 GCA_022424725.1 Paracoccaceae bacterium | reverse complement strand
AATGTGTGATTTCTATCCCAAATGAGAACAACGTTCTGATTTATGGGATAGCGACATGTTTGAAGAATTCGGTTTTGAAACTCTCACAGCAGCACAAGCCAGCCTTTACTTTGCACTTGGGTTGGGCCTTTTGTTCGGTGTATTTAGCGAACAGGTCAAATTCTGTTTTCGTCGCGCATTAATCGGCGCGGACCGTGCACAGGCCGCTGGCGTTTGGGCCACGGCGCTATTGGTCGCCGTATTGGGGACCCAGTATTTAGTCGCAACCGAGATCATTGGTTTTGAGGATCATCGTCTCATGGGTGATTTTCCGGTTGTCCAAATTGTGCTGGGCGGGCTTGCCTTTGGTGCGGGCATGGTGTTGACGCGCGGATGTGTCGGACGTTTGACCGTCTTGGGCGCAACGGGAAATTTACGCGCCGTGACAGCCTTGCTGATCTTTGCAGTGGTTGCGCATGCCACGTTAAAGGGCGTGTTGTCCCCCTTGCGCACAGCAGCGGGTGGCATTGGGCCAACGCTGGATGCCGTGTCGTTGAGCGATAGTTTTGGAAATATCCTTCCTCTGGCCATCATTGCCGCAATTACAGGTGCCATCATTTGGCGCAGCGGATCCAGTATCCCAAGCCTGCTGGGTGGTGGTGCCATTGGTGGTTTGGTTATCGCCGGATGGGTTGGAACAGGGTTCATCCTATATGATGATTTTGATCCCATCGCATTTGAAAGCCTTGCCTTCACATCACCTTGGACGGACAGTATTTTTTGGACGCTTGCATCCACATCAGTCAGTGCCAAATTTGGTGTTGGACTTGTGGGCGGTGTGATTGCAGGTGCGTTTTTGTCTGCTGCGGCCTCAGGCCGTTTGTCATGGCAAAGCTTTGAGGGCCCTGCCCATTTCGGTCGGTTTGCGGCGGGCGCATCACTTATGGGATTTGGTGGTGTACTGGCAGGCGGATGTACAATTGGTGCGGGCCTATCTGGCATCCCCAGCCTAAGCATTGTGCCAATCACCGCACTCGTGGCCATTGGCCTTGGCGCTGTGATCACACATCGTTTGGTGGATGCTACTCCATCGACCTACGGATCCGATGCACAAGGTACCATACCGCACCAACAACCGGCAGAGTGATCAGCGCGGTTAACGCACCCTTGGTCATCCCGACAAGCTCCGCCAAGGGATAGGCCAAATACCCAACCAGCGATACGGCGTAATAGCTGATCGCCACGACAGAGAGACCTTCAACTGTTTTTTGTAAACGCAGTTGAAGGTCGGCACGTTTGTCCATGCTTTCCAGTAACGCTTGGTTTTGGGCTGAGCGTTCCACATCCACTTTGGTTCGCAACAATTCCCCTGCGCGACGTGCACGGTCCACCAAAGTGGTTAGTCGTGTTTCTGTCGACCTGACGGTGCGCATGGCAGGATCATATCGACGCATCATGAATTCATAAAATGTCTGACGCCCCTTGAAACGCTCTTCCCGCAATACAGCGATGCGTTGGTCCACAATCGCCTGATAGGCCCATGTCGCCCCAAAGCGAAACGCCACCTGCGCGTCCAAGCTTTCAAGCTCTGCTGAATGGCGTAACACAGCGGCCAATGTGGTTTCCGCAGGCTGCGTTGCCTCGGCCAAGGATTTCATCAAATCCGTAATTTCGGCATCTATTTGGCCCATGCGACCCTGAATTTCGCGCGCTGTGGCAAACCCCTGCATCGACAGGCTTTTGTAGGTTTCAATTTCGCACAACCGTTGAATGATGCGGCCCAGACGCCGTTCACCCGTATCCTTATCGGCAAAGATTGCGACGCGCTGATGCCCCGTTTCATCAATGCGGAAATCGGCGGCGACAATCGCGCTGTCGTCTAACACGCGGCTGACAGCAACGCTTTCAGACACAAACCAATCCGACAGTTTTTGTGAAATGTCATCTTCATCTTCACGCAGCTCTGCACGGATGGAAATGGACGTCACCCGCACCGCATCCAACCCCGCCAACCAATCAGCAGGAAAGGCATCAAAGACCGCAGGATCAAAGGCACGCTCACTCAGCGCGCCTGAAAACACCGTATAGGTCACAAACTCGGTATGTTGTTCCCATTTGATTTTGTACCGCCCAAGATCGCCAAAATAATGCGTTGCACCCTCTTTCGGGTGGCCTGCGCCATAGCGATCCAATAGGGCAATCAGGTCCAATCGATCCTGCGCACGATCCCGCCCCGCGGCATTTTCGGGCAGTTTCAGCGCCAAATAGGCAACAACCCCGGGTGCGCGAAACGATGGAAACGGGCGGGCATGCAATTCATTCGCCAGTTTATAGCGCAGTGGATGATCGGTAATCAGTGACATGGGCTGTCCAATTCAAGAAGTCTATTAAAACGATAGGGCCGCAC
>JAKMGV010000295.1 GCA_022424725.1 Paracoccaceae bacterium | reverse complement strand
CTTCTCAACATTTCTAAGTTCTACCTGTGCCAAATTAAATCTCCTCAAAGGATGCAGTTAGTGTGTCAAAATCAAAGGTGCAGCGCAGAGTTTGCGCGTCGCTGATACGATCAAATACCAATGTACGTGCATCACCACTTACGGTGCTCATCGTATTGGCATTCATGATGGCCGGCTGATTTTTGCGCCAAGCTAAGAATTGCGCAAATTGTTGATAGATGGATCCATCTGTTTGGGCCATGTCCAATCCAGCGCGCTTCAAATGTTGGCTGGATACAGGCAGCCATGTCGACTCTGCTGTTGAAAACCCACCGTGTTGATTGGATTTTTCCCAAACCATCGGCGTGCGGCACGTGTCGCGTCCCAAAAACGCTGGTGCAAATTTTACGCCCCAGGGGTCTTGCATTTGCTCTACAGGGATATCTGTTACGTCCTCAAGGCCAAGTTCCTCGCCCTGATAAACACAACTTGAACCGATCAAACAGGTTTCCAGTTTTAGCAGCAACAGTTGCATTGCATCGCCTTGGTCAGGACCGAGGGCCAGTGCAGCAAGTTGACGTGTTGCCGAGCGTGGAACGTCATGGTTTGAAAAGGCAAAGCATAGGCGCCCAGAGCCATTAAACACATCAACCGCATTGTTAATCGCATCACGCAGGCCATCAACACTCAACCCACCCCATGTCAAGAGATCAAAGTTATAGGTCGCGTGTAGCCGCCCTGTATCGGTAAAGGTTTTGCTGACTTCCATGGCGCGGCCTTTGTCGCCGTCCACTTCACCCATCAAAAACCGATCGCCATTGTATGCATCTGCGATTTTTCGATAATTTTCGCTGAAGGTTTGAATTGCGGGCTGATTTAGCTGCGCAACATCATGCAATTGGCGGAAAAATGGTTGTTGTTGTTGTGGGAGGTTACCAGGGACAAAATCGGGGTTCGCCGTATTGTCCAAATAAGGTGCTTGATCGCCATTGATTGTATGAACGGCATCCAAACGGAAACCATCGACACCCCGATCAAACCAAAACCGTGCAACCTGGTTGAGCGCCTCACGCACCTCTGGATTGGCGTGGTTCAAATTCGGCTGCTCTGATAAAAAGTTGTGCAGATAGTATTGTTGACGGCGCGGTTCCCAACTCCATGCTTGGCCACCAAAGAACGATAGCCAATTGTTCGGAACTGTACCGTCAGGATTTGGGTCGACCCAATGAAACCAGTCCGCTTTTGGATTATCACGCGATTGGCGGCTTTCTTCAAACCAAGGGTGTAAATCCGAACAGTGTGCTGGAACGATGTCGATCATCAATTTCATGCCCAGGTCATGAATTTTTGAGATCATTTCATCAAAATCAGCAAGAGTCCCATATTCAGGATTTATGTCGCAATAGTTTGAAATATCATACCCAAAGTCCCGCTGAGGAGACATGAAAAACGGGCTGATCCAAATCGCATCAACTCCTAATCCTGCGATGTATTCTAACCGCGATGTGATCCCTTTCAGGTCACCAATCCCATCACCATTCGAATCCTGATAGGAGCGAGGATAAATTTGATAAATGACGGCGGTTTCCCACCATTTTAGATCTGACATTATTTATCCACCCTTCACGGATCCGGCCAAGAGGCCGCGAATGAAATAGCGTTGCATTGACAAAAAGACGATGACAGGAACAATCATAGAAATCACCGCTGATGCGTTCAGCAAGTGCAGCTGGTCTTTGAACGTTCCCAATTGTTTTTGCAGGCGGATTGGGAATACCAAATCTTCGGCATTGTTTGGGCCAATATAAAGCGCCACTATCAGATCGTTCCAAACCCACAAAAATTGGAAAATACTGAATGATGCCAGCGCAGGTACAGACAGTGGCACAATCAATTTCGTAAAGATTTGCAGATGGTTAGCGCCATCGATTCGCGCACTTTGCAGAAGTTCTTTGGGCAATCCCACGATATAGTTGCGCAGCAGATAGATCGCCAATGGCAGGCCAAAGGCAGTATGTGTAATCCAGAGGCCTGCAAAGGATTTTGAGGCAACCTGACAGGTATCATTCACCTCGCAATCCGTCACCCATTGGTTCAATTGTGTTGCCCATGACGCAATACCGCTAAACCCTTGCAACACAGGAAGAAAGGCAAGCTGGGTTGGGACAACCATCAAAGAAACCACAATAACAAATAACCAATCGCGCCCTGGGAATGACATCCACGCAAAGGCATAAGCGGCAAAGGCGGCGATTGTGATTGGTATGATCGTTGCCGGAATTGTAACGATAAAGGATGAAATTAGCGCGTTTGGCACGTTTTTATTGTCAAACAAAACTTCAACATAGGCATCCGAACCGAACACAGGATCCTGATCGATGAATGCATCTAATTTCTTGGGCTTTGGCGCGGCCT
>JAKMGV010000294.1 GCA_022424725.1 Paracoccaceae bacterium | reverse complement strand
ATGGTTTCAATCGAAGTGCCCGCAGAAATTTGCCACTTGTTTGATGGTCAAACAGGTGCGCGAATTGGGGATTAACCCCAACGCGTTTGTCGCCAGATATATTGGCGGCATTAACAAGGTGCGTGATTGCAAGACGCACCTGAAACAACAGGAAACAGGGAGAAAAAGATGTTTCTAAAAAAAGTAGTCACCGCTGGGGCACTCTCGCTCATGGCCACAACGTCTGCAATGGCATGTGAAATTGGCGCACGGGTTTCGATTGTCGGCAACGAATTCGCAGCCATCCAAGCCGTTGGTGCGGGCGCACAGGAATGTACCGGAGCTTCGGTGGAAACAAACCTAACCTCAGAACACCAGACGATCAACGTCGCAGGTTTGTCAGGCAACCCATCTGAATACACATCAGCAATTGTTGCCAACAGTTCGATCGTTGCGCTGATGAACGAGGATGTTATTCGGCCGCTAAACGATCTTGTCGCTAAGCACGGTGCCGGTTTGCAAAAAAGCCAGCTAATCAAAATTGGTGATGACGTTATGGCCGTGGCGTTCATGGCGAACGCGCAGCACCTGATGTATCGTAAGGACATTCTTGAACAAGTTGGTGCTGGTGTTCCGACCACTTACGAAGAAATGCTAGATGTCGCAGAGAAAATCCGCGCTGCAGGCATCATGCCGAACCCTGTTGGTGGTGCGTATAAGGCTGGTTGGAACCTTGGGCAGGAATTCAACAACATGTTCTTGGGTTACGGCGGCAGCCACTTCAAAGCGGGTAGCGCAGAGCCAAACGTGAACTCAGATGCGGGCGTTAAGGCGCTTAATATGATGAAATCGCTATCTGATTACATGAACCCTGACTTCCTGACACATGACTCAAACGTAACCAATGCAGAATACCGCGCTGGCAACGTCGCGATCATGAACATGTGGGGCAGCCGTGCATCACAACAGACGACGACCGAAGGCGTGATTGACGCGGTTAAATCTGGTCATGCGATTGCAGGGCCATTGACCGTTGGCGGTGGTTCGAGCCCTGCATCGACTCTGTGGTGGGACGGCTGGACAATCGGCAAGAACATCTCTGACGCCGAAGCAGAAGCGACATTTATTGCAATGACGCATGCTATTCGTCCAGAAATGCTAACCGACGACACAAGTCACCTAGCGGTATGGTTGATCGACGGATACCAGCCAACAACCGATGCTGCTGGCGTCTTTGCTGCAGCACAGGCAGGAACAACGCCATATCCGATGCTTCCATACATGGGTCTTTTGCACAGTGCACTGGGCAACGAATTGGCTGACTTCATGCAAGGTAAAGAAAGCGCCGAGCAGGCACTTGCTGACGTAGAAGCTGCTTATCGCGCTGCTGCGATCGAAAAAGGCTTCTTGCAGTAACAAAAAGCACCATCAGCGGACGGCGATTACGCCGTCCGCACATCTTTGACTTCACCGGAATATACCATGCGCCATCTGACTTTCCTCTGGTTCTTCTTACCGACGGGACTTGCGATGCTTCTGTTCATTGCAATGCCTATCGTCTCGGTGGTGATCCAATCGATCTACGCACCACACCCGGCTGTTCTGATTGAAGTTGAAAACTGTACACCACTTGTTGGGTGTACGACTGAAACCACAATTGACCAAGACGCCACCGCAGCTTTGCGCCAAGAGAAACCTTTGGGTCGTTTTGTCGGACTAAGCGTTTATTTGGATCGTGGACACCTCGCTATAAAAGAGGTTGGCGAACTCTGGGCTACTCATGAGAGTTGGGGTGGGTTCCTGTCAGCGATCAACAATCTTCCATTTTATCGTGCGATGGCCTTTACACTCACGTTTGTTGCCATCGTGACACCGCTTACCCTTGTATTTGGTATGGCAATCGCGCTGGCGATCAATTCGCTACACCGTCACCTCAAGGGGCTGATGATCTTTTTCTCGCTTCTTCCCTTCATCGTCACGCCCTTGGTGGGATCACTGATCTTATTCTGGATGATCGACAGTCGGGGCATAATTGGCAATGCGTTGATTGGAATATCTGGTGATGCCAACTTCAGCTTAAAAGCCTCAACTGGATTGATGTGGGTATCTCTTATGGCGTATTGGGTTTGGCACGCGGCGCCATTTGCCTTTGTCGTTTTCTATGCAGGGCTTCAAACTTTGCCACAGGATCAATTAGAGGCATCTCAAATTGATGGCGCGACGCGATGGCAACGGGTGAAATATGTCATCATCCCGCATCTGATGCCCTTGGTCACCTTTGTCACGCTTATACAATTGATGGACAATTTCAAAGTCTTTGAACCAATCATCGGTTTCAACGCCGCAGCGCATGCACAGTCGTTGAGTTCATTTATATACAACGATCTCCATGGGGAAACGCGCCAGCTATCATCGG
>JAKMGV010000102.1 GCA_022424725.1 Paracoccaceae bacterium | reverse complement strand
CCCATGCGTCTTCGATCACAATGTCTTCCGAACCCGCAAGGGAAGCTGTAGGCAATCCGACCAGAATACTGAATGCAAGGGCATGGAAGGTAGATTTTCTCATAGGTTTGTTCCTGATAGTTTTCTGTTCAAGATCCACTCGCGGCGACTTCCGCTGCGACGAGGGCGCGCAACTCGTCAGCGCCGAAGGGATCTAGGGGTTTGCCGTTTACGAAGAAGGTGGGGGTACCACGCACGCCGACAGCGTCGACATCTGCGCGATCTTGATTGAGAACGCCAACCGTCTGTGGTGCCATCATTTGGGCTTTCGCGGCTTCCGCGTCCAGGCCAGCCTGTTCAGCAATTCCAATGATCCGACCGGGGTCTGGCGCGCCATGGGAGGCCCAACGGGGCTGATACTCTAGGAGTGCTTCGAGGACCGGCTCGAAAATGCCCTGCATGCGGGCCGCCTCAAGGACACGTATGGCCTGCTCTGAGCCTTCCCCGTGAAAGGGCGTATATCTCAGCACAACACGCACTGCGCCGTCATATTCGGCCAGTATGTCCTTCACAATCGGATGAAAAGCGCGGCAGGCTTCGCAAGCCGGATCGAAGAACTCGACGATGGTGACAGGGGCCTCTTCGGGGCCAAGGATAGGAGAGTAGGACCGGATCAGTGCCTCTGCAATTTCGGGCTGGACAGGTTCGACCTGAGCAACCGGCGCAGGGCGGGTTTGGTACCAAACGGCGGCGGCAAAGATCGCAAGGCCAACGATTAGGACCGATAGAACGACTGATTTGTTTTTCATGTGCGCTGCTCCTTCAGGGAGAAAATGGACAGGATCGCGATCAGCCCAAAGGCGACCAACGACAAAAGTGGGATTGGGACGCTGAGGAAGACCTGATTGTCATCGGTGCAGGACGGACCGGTCGCAGTGCAGGGTTGGATACGCTCCGGGAGGAGCCCGATATAAAGGCCCAGATGCCAGAGTGCGATGGCGGCCCCACCAAGGGCGAGCGCAACACCGTAGCGACCGACCCGGTGATCATCCCACCAGAGACCGAGGCCCAACACGACGGCCAGAGGGAACATAAACGCACGCTGAAACCAGCACAGATTGCACGGAGCCTGCCCCAGAACCTCACCTATAAAGAGCACGGCCAGCGAACTCCCCAAAGCGACGATCCACGCGGCGGTCAAAGCCGTCTCTTTTGACATCACCCGTCTCATATCGACATCCGCGCCTTCAGATCGGCAAGGATTTCCTCTGCCGGTGTGCCGTAGACCCACGCCCCCACATATCCGCCTTGCGGATCAAAGAGGAACAGCTGAGACGAATGCCCCATCGTGTATCCGTCGGGCGATGCCGCTTCCTCGATTTTCTCAAAGTACACACGGAAGGTTTCAGATGTTCGCTTGATCTGATTGGCCGTACCGGTCAGCCCAATGATGTTTGCGCCAAACGCCGGTACGAACTCTGCGAGTTGTTCGGGCGTATCACGTTCGGGATCAATTGAAATAAAGAGAGGCTGGACTTGGGCCGCGTCAGAGCCGAGCGCATCCATGACGGCGGCAACCTCGGCCATAGTCGTGGGGCACACATCGGGGCAATTCGCAAAGCCGAAGAAGACGAGCAACCAGCGCCCCGCGAAATCTTCGTCCGTCTGAACTATGCCTCGGTGATCGGTCAGTTCGAAGTCGGCTTGGAACGCGGGCGCATCAGCGCGCTGTTCCTCTCTGATAGAAACCTGCAAAAAAATGAACCCAACAACCACGATCGCGGTAAGTCCCCAAAGCATTTTTTGTAACGTAGAAAATTTCATTGGTTGTATTGCGCCCGATTCCGCCCATTTTTAAAGCGTTCTAAATGTTCTAGCTGCTAGAGGTTCAAGTTGTATTTCGGCATTGCGGCAGCGTGTCACGGATCTGTGATTACCGTGCTGGCTTGCGGATGCCAATAGCTATAGCTACCAACGCTATAGATATGGAGGTCACATGCTGACAATTGGAAGTTTGGGAAAGAAGACCGGAACAAAAGTTCAGACTGTCCGGTATTACGAACAGATCGGCCTGATGCCCGAACCAGGTCGCACCGAAGGCGGGCAGCGGCGCTACGGGGATGCGGAAGTTGACCGCTTGTCCTTTATCCGGCACGCACGCCAGTTGGGGTTTCCCCTTGAAGCGATCCGCGAGCTTCTCGATCTCAGTGATAATCCCGACCGCTCCTGCCATGAGGCGGATTCCATCGCCCGGCGGCAACTCAAGCAGGTAGAACTAAGGATGGATCGGCTGAAAGCGCTACGCACAGAGTTGAAGCGCATGATCCACGAATGCAGCGGAGGCAATACGGCGGACTGCAAGGTTCTCGAGGTCTTGCGCGATCACTCAGAGTGTCTGACCGACCACGATGAAATTGGGGCTTAACCGTTTCCACGGCTCTCAAGCTACCAAAACGAAAAGAACCCTTGAACCTAAAGTCACTGTAGCAATTACATCTATCTCAAAGGCGATTCGAGGAGATGAAAATGAGCGCTGATGATCCGTTGTTAGCAGCAACCCCAATCCTGAACTTCAACCACCCGTCGATTGCACAACTGATCGAGGACCGAGGGTGGAAAGCCCTTTCTCAGCATGACCGGATCGGCGCGGTCTACGATTTCGTCCGCAACGAAGTTGCCTTTGGGTACAACCGCGCAGACGATATCCCGGCGGCAGAAGTACTCGCTGACGGTTTTGGTCAATGCAATACCAAGGGCACGTTACTTATGGCTTTGTTGCGCGCGGTCGGTGTGCGGTGCCGCCTTCACGGGTTCACGATCCACAAAGAAATGCAGCGGGGTGTTGTGCCAGAAATCGTCTACCCCCTCGCCCCCAATGAGATCGTCCACTCATGGGTTGAGGTGCAGACCGAGACGGGTTGGGCGAACCTCGAAGGGTTTATTCTGGATGCAGAGTTTCTATCGGCGCTCCAATCCACATTTACCGATTCACCCAGCCTCTGCGGTTACGGGGCAGGCACCGACTGCCTGCAGGCTCCCCCTGTAGAGTGGACGGGTGGCGATACCTACATCCAAGAAACCGGTATTGCCCAGGACTTTGGTATTTTCGACGCGCCCGACGAATTCTACGCCGCTCATCAGCAGTCGTTTAGCTTCGTAAAAGGCATATTGTATCGCCATATAGTCCGCCATTGGATGAACGCCCGCGTGCGCCGGATCAGATCAGGCAATGTGCCGCAAATACCTGGCTTGGCGTTGCCCAATCATAAACACGAGGAATCGCGTCATGCCTCATGATAACGGTCACGCGCATATTGATCCCGCGTCAGGGGACCGCCGTGTCTCAATCGCGATCTGGGCCAACGCACTTCTGACGGTCGCGCAGATCGTCGGCGGGATCTTGTCGGGCAGCCTCGCGCTTATTGCGGATGCTCTGCACAATTTCTCCGACATGGCATCCTTGGTGATCGCTTTTGCAGCTCGGAAAATCGCAAGACGCCCTGCGGACGGGCGCATGACATTCGGCTATGGCCGGATCGAAGTTGTGGCTGCCTTGATCAACTACACCACCCTCATCCTCGTTGGGTTCTATCTCATCTACGAGGGCGGAATGCGCATGATCGAACCGACCGAAGTGGCCGGTTGGACCGTGGTGATCCTGGGATCGGTGGCGCTGGCCGTAGACACGCTTACAGCGCTGCTGACTTATTCCATGCAAAAGGGCAGCGTGAACATCCGGGCGCTCTTCCTGCATAACTTGTCAGACGCGTTGGCTTCTGTTGCCGTAATTATCGGCGGCTCGCTCATCCTGCTCTATAACATGTGGTGGGTCGATCCGGCGATCACGATCGGCATCGCGCTCTACCTACTTTATCTCGCCTTCACTGAAATCGGCAAACCCATCCGCATCCTGATGCTAGGTAGCCCACCCGACATCGACAATGATGCCGTTGTTGCTGCAATCAGGGAGGTCGACGGGGTCCATGATGTCCACCACGTTCATCTGTGGCAGATGCAAGAGAACGACGCGGCATTGGATTGCCATGTCGTGACGGCTGATGGCGCGTCGGGCGAAAGGATCAAAGCGGCAGTGAAAGCGCGCCTCGCCGAAAAGTTCGGCATCCAGCACTCCACTCTCGAATTGGAGGATCTGGGGAATGCACACGATGGAGCGCAGCTCTATGGGCATGAGGAGACCAGATAATGATAGAAGTCATCTTGATTTACTTAGGTCTGGGAATTGCTGCGGTGACACTTGCTTCGATCCTTTGGTCAATCGCTTTCCCCGCGCGTCGTATCTGGCCACCCAAGCGCTACACGTCGATCACACCAATTCTGGTCTGGGTGCCAACGTTTTCGTTGTTTGGCATTCTGATCATGCTTGGCGTCTTGGGCTGGGGTGATCTGGCGTTTCCCACCTGGCTGCGTTTCGGGGTTGGGATACCGCTCATTGTGTTCGGCAATATCGTAGTCTGGTTTGAAGTCTCGCATTTCGGGGTGCCACAAACGGGCGGCGCGAAAGGCACGCTGAGGACCGCTGGCATGTATCGCTACTCTCGCAATCCTCAGTACATGGCCGATATCGCGATTGTAGGAGGTTGGTTGATCCTTACTGCAACACCAACAACGCTCATTGTTGGAACGGCTTCGATCTTGGTTTTGGTAGCTGCGCCATTCGCGGAAGAACCGTGGCTCAAGAAGCAATACGGGTCTGATTTTGACGAGTATATGGCGTCAACCCGTCGTTTTATCTGAGCCGCCTCGCTAAGAAGCTTTTCGGAGGTTCGTTGACCCTTCAGCTGCGCGAGGCCTGAATCGCCCCTAGGGGCAGCAGGACTTACCTTTTTGAATCGGTGGGCATGGAACAGTTGCGTAAGAACAATAGACGCAGCAATCCCCCTCAAGCGGTTTCAAGACGGTCTGACATGATTTGCATTCATAGAACCACTGGCAAGCATCTGTCGGCATAGTCTCGGTCTCAGCGTGTCCACAATTTGGACATGTGAGAGTAGATTGCAGCACTACTTTTGTTTCTTCTGTCGCCATAGCGCGTACCCCGTCAGAATTAGAAATCCGGCCAATATCGGCAGCAAGATCGCATCGCTGTAGACGACACCAAGCAAGCCCGTCAGACCAAGCGCAGTCAGTACGACCGGCAGTAACGGTGTGAAGCAACAGAGCGCGGCCAAGATCGTGCCACCCACTCCTAGGGCCAATAGTTTGTTCTTCATTGTGTCGATCTCCGCAAATCCCACATAAAACGCTGTGCAGACGCCTCCCACATGGGCGAAGATAGCGCGACCAGAAAGGCGATGGACGCGACTGTAGTCCAGACGATTGTGGACTGCCTGCGCGTTGCACATGGCCTGCGCCGAAGCACCCGATACCATGCCCAAACGAGTGCAATCGCGACGCCGACAAGAATGAAGTCCCGGTAAGCGACGAATGGCCCAAGCATGGTGAGCCATGAACCACCTAGGCCCAGTATCGAAAGGCCGATAGGCAAAACACAGCACGACGCCGACAACAGCGCCAGAAGTGCTGCGAAGGGCATCACAAGCTTGGAAGCAACGCCAGAGTTCGCGACCGGTTGTTGATTTGCATTCAAATCCATTTTGCTTTTCTACTTCCTGTAGTGACTACAGGAGCAAGCAAAATGTTCACCATCGGCAAAGCGTCGGAACAAAGCGGCGTGAACATCGAAACGATCCGCTACTATGAACGAGAGGGGATTGTCCCAAAGCCCGGACGCTCCGCTGGTGGGCGTCGGTTATACTCGTCCGACGAAATCGCCAAACTCAGGTTCGTGCGCCGGTGTCGCGATCTGGGTTTTCCGATCTCGAACATACAGACCTTTTTATCCCTCACTCCGCAGTATGACCGATCCTGTGGTGAGGTGAGAACCATGGCCGAGAACCATTTGGGTGAGATAAACGCGAAGATTGAGAACCTTATGCGCCTCAGAGAAGCGCTCTTGAGCCTCTCCAAGAACTGCGATGACGGCACCGCAGACTGTCCAATGCTGGACGCTTTGATGAAGGATGGCTTTGGCGATGGCCTACACGAGCAAAGCAGCTGCTAGTTTAGGCTTCGCAAACCGCAACTTTGTCCTGCAACTCAATCATCTGAAGGTGAATTTCGCTAAAATTTGCTCGAACGGCTGCTTTTGCTAGTTTGACGCGATGCATACACCGGATCAATCTCGAACCGAATTCATCGGCGGGGGTCGCGATGCACCGAAACCGGCCGTCGATTCAATAGTACGCAAGGTCGGCTAGGTCCGCACTCCGGCCATAAACAATAGTCCAAGCGAACGTCCACTTCATTTAGTTCCTGTCCAGTCTTGCGTCTTTTGGAGTGTTGAACAGTGTGTTAGCACTGAAATCTTTCGATTACCGTGTCCAACACAGTGTTTCTGCCCTACCCTTAAAATGACACTAAAAACACACTTACACGCACACCAAAAATATTGACACGCAAGCCACTGTTTATAAATGTATAAATTACACCACCTACATTGAAAATCCTCGTGTCGGTGGTTCGATTCCGCCCCCGGGCACCACTTT
>JAKMGV010000293.1 GCA_022424725.1 Paracoccaceae bacterium | reverse complement strand
CGTAGAACGCAGGGACACCCAAATCACGGGCACTGCGCAAATTTCGGTGGTTGGTATCGGAAATCACAACAGGCACATCCAAATCACGCAAAAGTGCCCCGAGTTGCGTGCCCAAACTGGTCCCCCCAACAATCAAAACTCCGGGCGCATCCCCACCCGATAGGCCCAAAGCGCGTGCCACAGGTGTCAATGTAAACCCATGCAACACAACAGTCACAGCCACCAATCCAAAGGCCAGAGGCGCCATCATCGCGCCATCTGCAATGCCCAAGGCAACCAATCGTTCGCCAAACAATCCCGCCACAGCGACCAACACAACCCCACGCGGGCCTGTGAATGCCACCAATGTGCGCTTACTGCGAGGAATTTTTGTGCCCAATAGCGATAGGTAAACCGTGATTGGACGCGCCAGCAGGATGATCGCCGCGATAAAGGCCAAGGCGCGCAAATCAAGCGCCATGATTGATCCTATATCAATTGAGGCGGCCAAGAGGACGAAAACACCTGAAACCAATAGAACCGTGGCGTGTTCTTTGAAACGACGCAACTCCTCGTATGATGGAAGATTTGCGTTCGCTATCCAAACGCCCATGATGGTCACGGCCAACAGTCCGCTTTCGTGCAGTAGCGCATTCGAACCTGCAAAAACACCAAGTAAAACAAAGAATAATACAGGAACCTTCATGTATTCAGGCACCCATCCCCGCTTGAACGCTTGGGCAATGCCATATCCGCCTGCAACACCCGCAGCGCTTGAGACGATCAAACCGATGATCAATTGAACCGCCGCCTCGCCCACGGTAGATGCGGCAACGCTGACCACGATCACCTCATAGGCCAGAACCGCAGCCAATGCGCCGATGGGATCGTTTACAATCGCCTCCCACTGAAGCAGGGCCGCGGGACGATGGGACAGTTTGGCCTGTCGCAACAGCGGCGCAATCACGGTTGGACCTGTGACAATCATAATACCGCCGAACACAGCCGCGACTGCCCAACTGACCCCCGCAACATAGTGAAGGGCAAGGGCAGATGTGATCCAACCAAGGGGTGCGCCCACCAGAACAAGGCGCGTGACCCCATGAGATGCATCGCGCAGCTGGTGAAAGTTTAATGTCAGGCCACCCTCAAACAGGATGACGGCAACTGCGATCGATATGATGGGTGTCATCAAATCGCCAAGTGCGGCCTTGGGGTCAAGCACACCTAACAGTGGCCCCGCCAATAATCCGATGCCCAGCATCAGAACAATCGCGGGCACACGCAAACGCCATGCGACCCACTGCGCGCCCACACCCAACACGCCAATCGTTGCCAGTTGCATCACTGGATCAACGGCCAAATTCCCTGCCGCCATAATCGCATCCCTATCTCTTACCTGATTAAGAGTTTAACAGCTGTTCATATTGCTGCAAGGCAAAGCGATCCGTCATGCCCGCAATATAGTCACACACGACCCGTGCGATGGTTTGTTCATCAGGGGAATGGGCGAATTCAACCTGCCATTCCATCGGCAATAAATAGGGTTTTTCCATAAAATAGGGGAACAAGCCACGCACCTTGGCGCTGACATCCTTGCGCATGGCAACGACACTGGGGGCGCGGTACATGCGGGTAAACAGGAATGTGCGCACCTGTTTCAAGTCGGCCCAAAGATCGGATGAAAACTGCGCCATTGGGCGTCCTGCCATACGAATATCTTGGGCCGATTGCGGATCAAGGTCCAATAGGTTGTCGCGCGTCACACGCAAGACATCCTCGACCATCACTCCAAAGAACCGGCGCAAGGCCTCGTTTCGGCGGCGACGCAAATCAAGGTTGGGGTATTTTTCGTCCACCTCTGCAAAACAGGGCCCGACCAAGGGCAACGCGGCCACCTCATCATCTGTAAAGAGCCCTGCCCGCAATCCATCGTGCAAATCGTGGTTGTTATACGCGATATCATCGGCCAATGCGGCCACCTGTGCCTCTGCACAGGCGTGGGTCCTTAGCTCAAGGTCATGTTTTGCGTTATACTCGGCCAATGCATAGGGCAACGGTGCATCGACAGGGCCGTTGTGTTTTGCGATCCCTTCCAGCGTTTCCCATGTCAGGTTCAACCCATCAAATTCCGCATAGGATCGTTCCAGTGACGTCACAATTTTCAACGCCTGCGCGTTATGATCAAACCCACCATAGGGTTGCATCAATTCATCCATGGCGTCTTCGCCCGTGTGCCCAAAGGGCGTGTGGCCCAGATCGTGGGCCAGTGCAACAGCCTCGGCCAATTCTTGGTTCAACCCCAATGCATTGGCCAATGTTCGTGCAACTTGGGCCACCTCAATCGAATGGGTCAGACGCGTGCGAAAATAATCCCCTTCGTGTTCCACAAACACTTGGGTTTTGTGTTTCAAACGACGAAAGGCAGAGGAATG
>JAKMGV010000021.1 GCA_022424725.1 Paracoccaceae bacterium | reverse complement strand
TTCAACCCTGCAACTTTCTGCACAAGATTTGCCCAGTTGCCCAGGTGGCAATGCAGATCCATCCAAATTCTGTCCCGTCGGCCAACAATGGTCGGATGCGGCGCAAGACTGCATTGTGATGGCATAACCCGCAACGACGATATTTCGCCCGCAACCATCATCCAAGCGTAATGGATTAAGCCCAAGATGGAAAACCCTATGCAACAATCGCAATTCGGAATACTTCTGGCCCTGATTGGCGCATTGATTTTAACGCCTGACAGCCTGTTGATGCGCCTATCACAGATGGATGGGGGCGCGATGTTGGCCTGGCGTGCAACATTGGCAGGCATGGTTTTCCTATTTATCGGCCTGAACAAAAGAAGTCGCAGCACAGACACATCCAAACGGATTTTTTCCAAAAGCTTTGTCGCGCTGATCATCTGTCAAATCGCAAACACATCCTTTTTCGCATTTGCGATTTCCCTGGCCCCTGTTGCGATTGTTTTGGTGGCTGTGGCCACCGTTCCGATCATTTCCGTGATCCTCAGCGCGCTTTTCTTGGGGGAACGCGCTAGCCTGCGATCTTGGGGCATTATCTTAACCGTGATGTTGGGGATCGTGATTTCCGTTTACGGTGATTTGCGCAGCGATGTTGCGTTCAATACGCAGACTGTGTTGGGCGCATTGCTGGGATTGGCGGTGGCGTTTAGCCTTGCCATTAATTTCATTGTGGTGCGACAGGATCGGCATGTTGAATTTGAACTCGCCCTAGGAATTGGGGCCTTGATTGCGGGTTTATCGGCCTTTGCTCTGTCCTCAACCGCGACAAATGTCACGCTGGAAAGCGCATTCATTATATCGCTTACTGGTTTGATTATATTGCCAGTTTCATTTGTGATGCTGTCCCGTGCATCGCGTTATACAACCGCGTCAAATGTCAGTATGCTGATGTTATTGGAAACTGTTTTGGGACCATTGTGGGTATGGATGTTCATTGATGAACGTCCCAGTCATTTGACCATCGCAGGGGGCGCAATTGTCATTATGGCGATTTTCTATTTCTTATTTTCAGAGCGCAAGAATTCGGAACCCGTGTAGGGTTTATTGATCCTGACCTGTTTCTTGGTTTGCGCTGCCTTCATTCGACTGTGGATCAACCCACAAACTGACTATGGCGGTTATGATTATTGCGACCGCCACAGGCACCATACGGCGGGTAAAGAAACGGTCAAAATCAACAAGTTTGGACAACATGGTTCTACACTGCTCCTTGGGGCAAATTGATCACCCAACCTTGGGCTGACATGTCAAAATATTTAACTGGATCGATGGTTCGCGCCCATAGTTCACGATGGCTGTGTGATAGAGCGTTTGTTCAACAAACAAAAAGATGTCTTCTCGATCCGCATCTGATGCATGGGCGCGAAATGACAGGTTCGCTGCCTGATCAGACAGATATGTAACATCATAAGAGGTATGAAAGAACACACCATCCGCGATAATGTCATTCCTGTTGATCGTGAAATTAATTGTACGCCCCGGATAGGCGGGTGTCATACTGGAGGCAACAGCGAACGAATGGCGCTGTGCCTCGCTACAGGTAAAGGAGGCCGCATGTGCCGTGCTTGGCGCAACACCCAGTCCCAATAGCATCCCTAGACAAGGAAGAACTGCCGCCCTCTTAATCTTTGCGGCCAAGTGTATCTTCCCACAGGTTATAAAGCGCCAAAGCCAAAACAAAAATGGCAATGCACATGAACGGCAAACCGCCCATGAATCCCGCAAAACCCGTTGAAATGGAATGTGACAAACCAATAATAAACACGGCAAATAGGCCAAATCCAATCAGGCCCGTGATCAAGTTGACAAGTTTAGACATGCGTCTTCTCCTCTTCATTGATATCGTTTTGAAGATAGTGTTGTAGCCATGCAGATGTACGGAACAGGCGATCATCCTCTTGCTTCCCGCCGATCAATTGCAATCCAAATGGCATATCGTTTTCGCCCAAGAATAGGGGCAAGGTGAGACAGGGCAAACCCGCCAGCGTCCAAATCAAACAGTTGATCGCATTTCCCGTCGTCCCCATGGACCGCAGCGGGGCAATGCCCGTCGCAGATGGCGCGATGATCGCATCATAGTCCATGAAATGTTGGGCAAAGAAACGTTCGCTGGACAGTTTTACATCCAGTGCATCGTGATATTGCACCTTGGTAATATGCATACCGCGTTCATGCGCATCCGTCAGTTCGGTAGACAGATCCCCTGCCGCTTTTGTGATAAGGGGTTCAAGGTTTCGCGCGATTTCATAATCATAGATGACTTTATGAACCGCGGGCAGTGTCGCCAATTCCGGGGCAACGGGCAGACGATCAACCTGATCGCCCAACATATCAACGATTTGTTCCATCGCCTGCAGAACGTCCTGATCGCATTGGTCAAGATAGGGCATATCAAACCAACAAAATGATGGTCGAACAGGCGTATCAGATGTGACGCCCGCAAACATATTAGGACGCGACCAATCATAGCTGGCGTCATCCCGCTGATCCAAACCACCGATCACATCCGATAGAAGTGCTGCATCCTTTAGATCATTGGTGAACACACCCACCTGATCCAATGTTGCAGAGGTTCGAAAAAACCCAACGCGAGAGGTAATCCCCCGAGAGGGTTTAAACCCGTATGTTCCGCAATAAGATGCAGGTCGAATAACCGATCCCCCCGTTTGCGATCCAATTGCGATGGGAACGTGTCGTGCGGACACCGCCGCCGCCGATCCGGCCGAGGATCCGCCAGGAGTATATTCGGCATTGTGTGGATTGGTCGTGGTTGTCGGGGTCATATAGGCCAATTCGCAGGTCGTGGTTTTCCCCATGATCACGGCACCCGCTTCTAGAAGGTTTTCAACAACACGTGCACTGGTGCTTGGCGTTTGGCCACCCAGTGTTGCGTTTCCTAACCCAGTCGGCATACCGCGCACATCAACGATGTCTTTTATCCCCACTGGAACACCATGCAGCGGCCCCAGCGAACGGCCCAATTTGCGGAACCAATCGGCCTGACGCGCGCGTTCAAGGGCCCCGTCGCGGTCCAAGTAGGCCCATGCATTGATTTTATCATCGGTCGCGTCGATACGGGCCAAATATTGCGACACAAGTTGTTCAGAGCTAAACCGCCCTGCTCTTATGCCTTCGGCGGCATCAACCGCCGAAAGAAGTGTTAGATCGTCATTCACTTATGGTACCCATTTTCCGAATAAGTAATCGGGGAACCATAGCGCAAGACCGGGGAATTGATACATCATCACCATACAAAAAATCACAATTCCCAAGTATGGCATGATCCCTTTAAAGATCTGCATCAATTCGATTTGGTTCTTCAAAACGCCCTTTAGATAATAGGCCGACATCGCCATGGGCGGTGTTAGGAAGGACGTTTGCAGGTTCAACGCAACCAACATCGCAAAGAAGTAAGGGTTGATCCCAAATGTTTCCAGCATGGGCAAGAAGATGGGGACAAAGATGATCAAAATCTCTGACCATTCTAGCGGCCATCCAAGAAGGAAGATGATCAACTGCGCAAGCACCAAGAACTGCCAAGGTTCAAGATTTAGCGCAAGAACCCAATGTTCGATGATGTCGTGTCCACCAAGGTAAGAGAAGATTGAGGCAAAGGTCCATGACCCCACAAACAACCAACATACCATCGCGGTTGCCTTCGCCGTCAGGAACACACTTTCCTTGACCTTGGTCCATGTCAATTCGCGATAGATCGCTGCCAAAACCAAACCGCCAAGTGCGCCCATGGCCGCCGCTTCCGCGGGTGTCGCCAATCCGCCCAAGATTGAGCCCAAAACCAATAGGATCAAAACGGTCAATGGCACGAATGAGATCAACAGGTTGTAATAAACCACACCCTTAGGCGGAATGTCGTCTTTCGCAGGCATTGGTGCGAGGCTTGGATTAATTTTCACCCGAATGATCACGTAGACGATATAAAGACCCGCCAACAGCAATCCCGGGAACACGGCCGCTGCATAAAGGCGCAATGGTGAAAGTTCCGCGATCGCGGCATAAACGATCAGCATGATGGAGGGTGGGATCAAAATACCCAGTGTCCCACCCGCACAGATGATACCCGCGGCAAAGCTTTTGTCATAGCCTGCCTTGTTCATCGCAGGATAGGCAAGCAGACCCATCAGCGTCACAACCGCGCCCACGATACCAGAGGCCGTTGAAAACACAGCACAGGTTAACAGGGCAGCAATCCCCAATGAGCCGGGCAGATTATGCGCCGCCTGATAGAGAGAGAAGAACAAGCGGTTCACGATGTTTGCGCGTTCCACCACATACCCCATGAACAAGAACAACGGGATCGCAACCAGCGTATCGTTTTCCATTACCGAGTAGGTGTTTTGGTTCAATAGGTAGAAAATGTTATTGTTAAAGATATCTGCAATCGATTCAGGCGCACCTGCGTAGTATGCATAATATCCAAACGCCACGCCCATGGCGATCAATGTGAAGGCAATCGGAAACCCGAGCAGAACCAACAAAATGAAAAGGCATAGCATTAAAATCGCTACTTGAGGATCAGTCATCAGTTCGTATCTCCGTCGATGAGAAGGTCTTCTGTTTCTTTCACATCTGCAATGCGTTCGGGCCATTTTCCTGTTTTCATCGCGATCCAGCAGCGTGCCATTTCGGCCAACCCTTGGATCATCAACAGCACACCCGCGACGGGGATCAGCGTTTTAAAGAAATAGATCTGAATACGTGCTGGGCTGTTCCAGCTAACTTCTTTGTACCGCCAACTGTCAGAGGCGATTTCCCAACCATACCAAAACAGGGCGATCATGCCGGGGAAGAAGAAGATAATGTATAGTAAAAAGTCTACGCGCGCCTGCCAACGAACGGAAAACAGACGATATAGCACGTCACCGCGCACATGCGCATCCTGAGCCAATGTATATGCGCCTGCCATTAAAAATAGCGCGCCATACATCTGCACCATCATATCAAACGCCCAAACCGTGGGGCTATTTAATACATAGCGAACAAACACCTCATAAGACACCGATAGCGTCAGAATGAGAATGCACCAACCAAAAGCCTTACCAACCCATTGGCTGAGACTTTCAATAGAATGAATCCAGTTTAACAATGCCCTCTCCTTTGGCATGCGGATAGACGAAACGGCGATCGAAATTTTCGACCGCCGCTTTGTTCATTTATGTCAGGATTAACCGAAGTAGTGTCCGTATGCCATTTTATAATCTGGCTGGTTCAGGTTTAGGTAACCCATAACACGTTTTGCATAGGCTTTCTGGCTATCGACCACTTTCGCAAAGAATTCATCCTCTCCAGAAATACGATCCACAACGATGTCCCATGCTTTCAACTGATCGGCCATCACGCTGTCAGGTGTGCGGTAAACGTTTACGCCCTGCTCATTGCGCAATGTGTCCAAGTCGTTCGCATAGCGGTTTGTGTTGTGCCAGTAGAAGTTTGAGTTTTCAGCTTCTGATGCATATTTCAGAATTGCTTTCTGCTCATCTGCTAGAGCGTCGAATTTCTTCTTGTTGAATGTCACTTCGAAGAATTCTTGTGACTGGTGGAATGAACCCAAGTGATAGTGCTTGGATACGTCCTGCATACCAAAGTCACGGTCTGATGTTGGGTTGTTAAATTCTGCCGCGTCAATCAAACCTGATTTCATCGCAGGCTGAATTTCGCCACCAGGCAACTGCACAACTGACATGCCCATTTCCAAAAGAACGTCCGCTGCCAGACCAACTGTACGGTATTTTAGGCCTTTCATTTGTGATGAGTCCTTGATCTCTTCTTTGAACCAACCCATCGGCTGAGCTGGCATCGCAGAGTTGAAGAATGACACAACGTTTAGACCCAATGACGCCATTAGTTCATCAAACAGTTCTTGACCGCCACCGTAGTAGATCCAGCCCAGCACTTCTTGTGATGACCAGCCGAAACATGGACCGGTACCAAACAATGAAGCGGCTTTTGATTTTGAATACCAGTAAGCTGGAACGTAGTGTGCCGCATCCAGAACGCCGCGGTGAACCGCGTCTTGCATTTGGCTTGTTTTCACAACTGAGTTAACAGGAAGTAGTTCGATGGTCAGCGAACCACCCGACATCTCGTTAACGCGCTGTACGTATGAGTTCGCGTTCTCAAGAAAGATACCGCCGCCCCAAGCAGCCTGCATTTTAAGCGTGGTGCCGTGGCCACCTGCGATTGCTGGTGCTGCAAGAGTGCTTGCACCAACGACTGCTGAGCCGCGCAAAAAGTTACGACGATTAAGTGAATTAGTCATTATTTCCTCCCAATAATGTGCGATACACGCTGATAAACTGTATTTCATTAAATCCTAAGGTCAACAACATTCATCATATTGGTGAAATTAATTTACCAATTTTCGAAAACTTGCTTTAGGCTCCAAAAACGAAAGCAAAACACGCAAATACTTCATAATACGAAAGGAAACGCGAAATACCTCTAGTATTAGCTTTTAATGGACTAGAGTGGCCGTATTTGCAGCCCCCTAACCGACCAACTTAAGATAAAGATCAGACGCGCTATCAAAGCCAAGCTCTACATCACGAATTGTAATCTGCGATCCGGCGTTAATATTTCGTTTCAACCGGACACCATGTGCCAATCCAATCGGCAGAGCGTTTTGAGCGACAGTTACAGGTAAAGCCTGCCCCCAAACGGTGTATCCGCCTTCCCCGTCCAATACTTCACCTGCGGATAGATCGCGTTTTGCGATAGATGCCACCGTTCCACGCATTTCTCGTGACTGCCCTGTGGGTTCATTGCGTAATGCTGCACTCAGGACCGATATAGATAGCTCAAGTCCAATAAGGTGAAAGGGCTTGTACATCGCCGCAAATTGGCCCGTGCTATCGGTTGGCAAACCGTATTGTTTGAAACAGGATGCGGCGTAATCATTTGGGGCTTCAAAAACCACGTAAACGCCCCACCGCAAATCCCGAAACACATCACGGCCATCCCGTTCTAGCGATGAAATGGTTTCCACCATCCCGCGTTTTTCAAGTTGGCCGCCAAATTCCTTGGGGCGCAACACATGCGCCAAATCGTCGACACCACAGGGCGGAAACGACAACCCCGATGTAGGCACATCCAAACCACAGGCATTTGCAATGGCAACCATTTCAATCGCACTTTTTGTGCCATCCAAAAAGGAATTAAACATCTGCGGGTTCATGCCAGCCGCCCGCGCCTGATCTGCGGACAAACCATAGTAATCCCAAACGTTATCGGGGGTCACAGTATGATAAATCGGCAAATATTTGGTACCCTTACCCGCCGCCGTGATGTCAAACCCCGTGGCCCGCGCCCAATCCACCATTTCCGAGACCAAAGCGGGTTGATCCCCGTAAGCCATCGAATAACAAACGCCCTCCGCACGTGCCTTTTGCGCAAGGAGTGGACCCACCATCACGTCCGCTTCTACATTGACCATGACCACATGTTTTCCCGCCTCAATCGCGGCAAGCGCATGTTCTGTACCCGCACGCGGGTTTCCCGTGGCCTCGATCACGACATCCACATCATCCCGCTTGGCTAATTCTGCCCCGCTTTCCTCATAAGACAGGGCATCAATGCGCGCCGTGTCCCATCCCACAGCCGTGCAGGCCGCAACCATGCGCGCATGATCCAATTCGGCGATTGCTGTCACCTCAATCCCTGCGATTGTGGGCACTTGGGACAAAAACATCGACCCAAACTTACCCGCCCCAATCAATCCAACCCTTATGGGTCGATTGCGGGCTGCGGCTTCGGCGGCAAAGTTTGCTAGGTTCATGATGGTCCTCCACATGACGTGTCATTATGAATGAGCATTCCAAAACTTTTTGTCTGTGGCAAGAAACGTTATGGATAAAACATTAGACTTTTCATCCATATCCAATCAGTCTGTTTACGAACACTGGGCCATAGGACGACACGGACGCCAAAGGATTTTGCGATGCTGAAACTGATTGATAATCGACTAACCGCAGAAGTTTTGTATACCCTTCAGAAAATGGGACATGGTGACATTTTGATCATTGCCGATGCCAACTTCCCTTCCACAACAATATCCAAATCGACTGTCTCACAAAGTGTTTTGAACATGGAAAACCTGAATGCACCCGAAGCGATCGAGGCGATCTTATCCTTGCTTCCACTGGACTCCTTTGTGGACGATTTCGCAGGCCGCATGGAAGTTGACGGTGAACCCGATTTCCTACCCCCTGTGCAAGATGATGTCGCAAAAATCGTTCGCGCAAATGATGATGAGTCTCGTGACATGATTTCAATCGAACGACAGGCGTTTTATGAATTTGCGCGCAAAAGCTATGCCATTGTTCAGACCAGCGAAACCCGATTGTTTGGCTGTTTCATGCTGCGCAAGGGTGTTATTTTTCCGTCCTGATTATTGCGATTAGTAGACGTTCATTGATCCCGCGCTAACTTTATTAAAACCACAGGCGCCCAATGAACACCCACAAAATATTCACCTTTCTGGCATTCTACGCATCCACATTTGTCGCTGCTAGCAGTGCGGCCGTTTGGGATGTTGGCGGTACGTGGTATCAATCTTTAACCCAACCCAGCTTTACGCCGCCCCCATGGGTGTTTGGGCCTGTGTGGACTGTCCTGTACCTAATGATCGCGATTGTCGCCTGTCGCATCGCCTATGCTGCGGAAACACCGTGGAAAATGCCTGCCCTTGCGCTTTGGGCGCTGCAGATTGCGTTGAACACGCTGTGGACGCCCGTGTTTTTTGGTGCAAAGAACCTTGGGGGTGCAATGTTCTATATCGGACTATTTTGGGTCACGATTTGTCTGTTGATCTGGGTGACACGTAAGGTTGATAAACTCTCAGCGATACTTTTGTTGCCCTATCTGGCGTGGGTCAGTATTGCGGGCATATTGAATTTCGCGTTCTGGGCCCTGAACCCATAACAAATGTGACCCTGCAACATTACGATTTGAAATCGGCCACGCCGAACCAAACACTATTAAAAAACAGATTTGCCCCGATCCATGTGGGTCGCCAGCGTGACGAAAACAACATTACAAAACACTATTTGGGAAAGGGATTAATCCTCATACACGCTTTTCATACCACCAAATTGTTGCGTTTTAAAAATTGAAGACACATCCTTGGCAGGCGGCAAAGGCATACGTACAGGAACATTTTCCACACGCGGCTCGAGGCAAGGTTTACCGATAATCGTTCTTTCCTTGAGGTCGTCCCAAAATTTTAGTTGCCCCAAAGAGTGAATGTAGGAATTGGAACCAAGGATCGGCCATGCATCTGCTTTCGCGATTTCATAAAACAGAATAAGCCTTGCCCGATCACTTCTATTTGGGGCTGATCCATGTAATGTGCGCACATGATGAACGGTCATGCTCCCCGCTTTTCCAGTCAAAGATACTATTTTATCTTGTTCAAAATCTGGATCGTCGGGATCAATGGCGCCACAAAAAATTCCCTGATTATGATGGCTTAGGATTGGTCCTTTGTGTGAACCCGGCACCACTTGCAAAGCGCCATTTTCCATGTCCACATCCTCGAGCAGCAATCCAAACGCCAGTAAACTGTCATTTGTATGCGGATAAAATGCCCAATCTTGATGCCACTCCACCGCTGCGCCACCGCCTGGCGCTTTGGTGTTCAGCTTGGATGTAAGCAGGGTTGCATCCTCCCCAAGCAAATCCCGCAAAACCTCGGTCACACCAGAATTTCGAAGTATTTCATCGAAATAGGCGTGTTGTTTATGGGGCAATTTTATGCGCGTAAGTTTAGGATGTTCCGCCGTGTGCCCAACATCAAGATCATAAACATCATTACTCTCGGTGACAGTTTTTGAGGCTTCAATAAAATCATAAGTGATGTTCTGAAGTGTTTCTAATTGCGCGTCTGTAATGACATTTTCGACCAGCAAATACCCCTGTTCAAAATAGTCACTGATTTGTTTGTCAGATAGCATCTTAACCTCGGCTTAGGATTTCATCGGCAGTCATGCAAAATGCACAGGTCTTGGTTAAGTATGAAGAACGAAACCTTCAAAATAAACAACTTTTCATCAGCTCGTGGATGCGGGCTATCACCACCCGTGATTTGGGAGATTACAAGTGCTCTAAAATTTATGGAAAACGCCCGCACCCTTACGCGCGGATTTTACTACAGTGCACCTGTGTTGACAGCGTTGAACTATGTACAAAACAGACGGTCGACAACATCGAGATTTCCGTTAGAATGAAGATCAAGGAGAACTCATGTCACTGAAAGCACTGTCCTATTTAGGAATTCGCTCTGATAAATTGAACGACTGGTCAAGTTTTGCAGGCGGTCTGTTGGGCATGCAAAAAATTGATAAAGGTGGCAAGTCAATGGCTTTCCGCATGGATAGCCAAGAACAACGCTTGTTAGTGTCAGATGAGCCTGGCGAAACACTTGCCTTCATGGGATGGGAAGTGGGCGCACGTGACGATTTGCAAACGCTTGCCGCAAAACTCGATGCTGCGGGCACGCCTGTTCACATAGGCACTCGGGAATTGGCCGATCGACGATTGGTACAGGATCTGATTTGGTTTTTGGATCCAATGGGCAACCGAAATGAATTGGTTTATAAACCGATGTTGGCAAGCGATCCGTTTGTTCCAGGACGTCCGATTGATGGGTTTAAAACGGGTCCTTTGGGCATGGGGCACGCCGTTTTACACGTGCAAAACATTGAAATTATGATGCCTTTTTACCGCGATGTGTTGGGGTTTAAGGTTTCAGATTACGGAACAACGCCCTATGGTTTGTACTTTTTCCATTTGAATGAACGCCACCATACCTTTGCCATGATCGGCAGTGGGCAGCGCGGATTTCACCACTTTATGGTCGAATATCAGAACTTGGATGATGTCGGACAAGGGTATGATATTGCACGGCGCAATGATGGTGTCGCCTATTCTTTGGGGCGTCACACGAATGATTGGATGATGTCGTTTTATGCCCATACGCCCTCTGGGTTTTTCGTCGAAAATGGTTGGGGTGGACGGTTGATTGATGTCGATACATGGGAACCCCATGAAACATTTGACGGGCCCAGTTTTTGGGGGCACGAACGGCTGTACCTACCAGAAGAAAGCGGTGGTTTGCGCGAACGTATGCAGGATATGGCAATGGATGCTGCAGCGCGGGGTTTGCGCTCTCCTCAGGTGGTTGATTGCCCTTGGCTTTTTGCAGAACTGGGCAAATCATAGCAAAAGGCGCGCATTCGTGCGCGCCTTTGTTTAATTGACTGACGCATCAAACCTCGTCCACAATGCCGTTGCTCAATGTGCCAACGCCCGTGATTTCAACATCTACGCTCATGCCCGGTTCCAGATACAGCTGTGGTTTTCTAAACTTACCAACGCCCCCTGGGGTGCCCGTTGCAATCACATCACCAGGAAGCAGTTTGATAACGGTTGACGCATAGGCGATTATTTCAGGGATTGAAAATGCCAGATCATCAATGCCTGCATTTTGCTCAACATTGCCATTAACGCGCGTGGTTAGTGTGCTCTGCGTGACATCCTGAACATCATCTGATGTAATCAATGCAGGTCCTATAGAGCCCGAAGATTCAAAGCTTTTGCCCGGCCAAAATTGTGAGGTATGCGCCTGAAAATCCCGAATGGACCCATCATTAAAGCAGGTGTAGCCCGCAATGTAATCCCATGCGTCATCGGTTGAAATGTGGCGGCCTGCTTTACCGATCACAATGGCCAGTTCCCCTTCGTAATCAAAATCTTTGCTGGCCTTGGGGCGGACCAACGGGGTGCCGTGTCCGACCAACGACGACGGATGACGAATAAAAATTGCTGGATATTGTGGTTTGTCGCGACCTGTTTCTTTGATGTGCGCCATGTAGTTTAGGCCAACACACAAAATTTTATCAGGGTTCGGAATGGGCGGCAAAAGGGTCACAGATGCAACATCGCTTTCAGCACCGATACCTTCCAATTCCGCCGTTGCGCCCGCCGCCAACACCGCGCGTAAATCAGCGTATTTTGATCTCAACGTGGCGCCCGCATCGCGTACAGTGTCAACCGTCATGGTTCCATAGGTTTCAACACCATTCGGGTCGATAAAAGAGACTAATTTCATGTTACATTCCTCTAAGATTTTTTACACGACAGACTGATTACTCAGACGCTTCGGATTTGACTTTAACATTAATTCGGCGACCTATTCAGGTTTGGAAAACAGCGCTTCATACGACAGTAATCCATCCATCAAATCCGCGGGTTCGAAGGCCGCCGCACAATATCGATCTGGACGGATCAGTAGTATTTCATCACGATGCGTTCGAAGTGGTTTTGCCCAGGGGCTATTGCTGCGCGCTCCTGCACCGCTCTTGTAGGGCAATGCCAATTTGGCCAGCGGCAATCCAAGATAGTCACTCATTGGAAGGCGGTTCATCGCCTCTATGCCCGACTGATCTTGGGCAATAAGAGCAAAGCCAGAGCCCAAAAATTCATCCAGTAACCCAGATCGCCCACCCAATTCAATCTCGGGCTGCGGGATCATTTCACCAACCAAGGACGCCTCATATTTGGGTTCATCAAGACCCATAAACATGCCACGATCGTAGCGTGGCTTGGGTTTGAACTTCATCTTCAAAAGATAGTCTTTCACCGCAGGAAACGGTTGCATGGATTTTACCAATTGCTCTCGAAAGGCTACTTGTTCTGGCTTGATCGGCATAACAACGTCGCCCATTGCAACAGCCAGTAAGATCATGCTCCAGGCTGGATCGTAACGCTCTGCCTGATAACTATTCAAAATCGCATCACTTGCACCGCCCAAAAGTACCGTCGCGATTTTCCACGAAATATTCGCCGCATCACGCAACCCCGCGTTCATGCCCTGCCCTGCAAAAGGCGGCGTCAGATGTGCCGCGTCACCTGCCAGGAATACACGGTCCACGCGCCATGTTTCTGCAATACGCGCATGAAAGGTATAAAGTGTTTTGCGCACGATATCCTTCTGATCAATATCGCGATAGGGTTTTAATAGGTTTTCAACATATCCATCGGCCAATGCTTGATTACCGGTTTCGCCGGGCAATAGCATGAATTCATAACGCCGCCCCCCGTTTGGGGCGGGAATGGATACATGTGGCCGTTGGTTTGAGCAGAAAAACCGAGAATACCGAACCTGATCTGGATCGTTCAAAGTATCAACAACAATCCAGTTTTGCTCATATGTTGATCCCAACATCGCAATGTTTGCGGCCTCTCTGATCGGACTGCGTCCACCGTCCGCGGCAATTACGAAATTTGCAGTGACCGCATGCACGACTTCAGCACTATCTTGAACCTGAACCGTCACGGTGTCATTGGATTGCTGAATATCCGTTACATTTGAATTGTAATTCAGGGTGCACAGCGCACTGGCATCCACAAAATCGCGGAGTGTTTTTTCAAATTCAGGCTGATTGATAAAATTCCGCTTTGGGAAACCGAAATTCTCGGGACCTGCGCCAACTTTTCCAAAAACATCGCCATTGTCGTCGATATATTGGGCCCCATCCCCTTCGACGGTTAAGCCCAAATAGGCCTTATCTGCCCCAAAAACTTGGAGTGTACGCAATCCTTCATCATCTAAAACGATGGCACGGGGAATATCCAAAGGAGCTGCATTTTTTTCCAGTATGACGGATCGCACGCCATATGCAGCCAACATTAAACCAGCCGTCAGTCCAGTTGGCCCTGATCCCACTATAACTACTGATACGGTATCAGGATAACTCAAAGCGCACCAACCGATTTCAGACTAGGGGACATGACGAACAACATTTTGTACTGAACCTTGCTGCATATTCTTATCGGAAGGCACGCGCGGTTTCCGGCAACCAAAGTGCAATCTCTGGGATTAGGAATACGGCAATGATCAACACCACTTGGCCAATTACAAACGGTAGGACGCCTTTGTAAATTGAAACCAATGGCACCGATTGCACCATGCCCTTTATCACAAAGACGTTCATGCCAATTGGTGGCGTGATCAATCCCAATTCAACAACCATCACGACAATGATCCCAAACCAAATCGGATCATAACCCAAATCCAAAACAATCGGATAAAAAATGGGTACAGTCAGCAGGATCATTGCCAAGGCATCCAAAAAGCACCCCATGATCAAATACATCAACAGGATGATCAACATCACAGTTGCGGGCGACATATCTAAGCCAGAGACAAAATCAGCAAGAGCATTCGCAAGGCCCGAAAAAATAACCAAGTTGTTCAGCGTGATCGCACCAATCAAAATTGTAAAGATCATCGCAGAGGTTTGCCCAGTTTCAAGCAAAGTCTCTTTCATCATCTCGCGGTTTAGGCGTTTGCGAGAAAACGCAATAAAAAAGGCACCAAAGGCCCCGACACCTGCGGCCTCAGTCGGGGTGAAAACACCAAAGTAAATGCCCCCGATCACTGTCGCAAAAAGTGCCGTAATTGCCCATGTTTTCAGGGTGGCGTTTAGTTTTTGTTTCCATGTGGATTTTTCGCCCGCTGGCCCAGACTCTGGATGCAGGCGGGTCACTATCGAAATCACGATCATGAACACAATGATCGTTAAAATACCGGGTAAGAATCCCGCGATGAACAAATCACCAATCGAAGACTCAGTCAGCAATCCATAAAGCACAAGGATGACAGATGGCGGGATCAAAATGCCAATGATCCCACCCGCCGCAACCGACCCCGTCGCCATGCTATCGCTGTAGCGGTATTTTTTCATTTCAGGCAAAGCAACCTTGGACATGGTGGCCGCAGTTGCAACAGAAGATCCGCAAATGGCCGCAAACGCGCCACATGCCCCCACGGTTGCAAGCGCAAGTCCACCCCGAAACCCACCCAACCATGCGTTAAATGCATCGTATAGTTCTTGGCTAAGCCCCGATCGCGAGGCGAGCGCGCCCATTAGGATAAACAGGGGTATGATAGACAAATCATAGGTCACCACACTTTGCATGACGGTCGTGCCAAATAACGAAAGTGAAGGCACCAAACCAATGATCATCGCCAGACCACCAACGCCACACAGCATCATGGCGACACCAATAGGTACCGTGATCGCCAATAGGAATATTAGCACCAAAAACGCGGTAATCCCGACAAGTAATGGATCATAAAACATGGCAAGCTTACCTAAATATAAGTTTGTAAATTTGGTGCATTACGACAAGCACGCTGAAAAAGACAGCCGCAGACATCAGATACAGCCATGGATGAACGGACCATTCCAAAATCTGTGTATAGGACCCATCACTCATGTTTGAATTCGCCTTGCGCAACAATTGCCAGCTTGCGGCCAGCAAAAAGCACATCGTCGCAAAATCTGCCAAGATCAGCAGCACCTGTTTCGGCATTTGACCAATGAACTGGTTCAAAATGTCGACTTGGATATGTCCGCGAACGATAGTCGTGTAGGCAAGCGAAAAGGTGATAACGCACCCCATTAACAATTCGACAAGTTCAACTGAAAACGTAAGCGGCATGCCAAACAGATATCTGCCAATAACATCCACGAACATAATCAGCATTATAACCAAAAGACATGCGCCCGAAAACAGCGCCATCCAAATCGCAGTGCGTTTCATGTGATACAGCCCCATTGAAAAAGAGGGCACAATTTGCGCCCTCTTTCAGATCAAATATTTATGAGTATTTGGCGATTGTCTCTTTTAGATCCTCAAGCAATGCCGCGCCATCAAGCCCGCGCGTATTCGCTTTTTCAATCCATCCATCGTTCATAAACGCCACGCGCTCTGCCCATCTTTCAAGCTCTGATCCGCCAAGTGAATTGATCTCAGAGCCGTTCTCAACGGCAACTGCACGCCCCGCGACATCCGCGTCATCCCATGCCTTGCCAAGGATCTGTGCGCCAACTGAGCCGCCCACATCTTCTAAGACTTGCTTGTGATCATCAGACAGGCTTTCATATTTCTTGCGGTTCATGATGACCGCGAATGGCGTTGTGTAAAGACCGCCTGGAATTTCCAAATGGTGTGACAAAAGCTCACCCAATTTAAAGCCTTTGATCGACTCCCATGGGAACATCGCACCATCTGCAACACCTTTTTGGATCGCTTCATATGCTTTGGATGCGGGCATCGCCACGGGTGTTGCGCCCAGTGCCTCGGACATCGCAACACCGCCGCCACCAACACGAAGCTTGACGCCTGCCAATTCTTCAAGGGTTGTGATGCGCTTCTTCGAATGCACCGCACCTGGGCCGTGTACGAACAGTGTTAACACTTTTACATCGTCGAATTCTTTATCAAACCCCACGTTGCGATCATACCAATCCCAAGCAGCCTGTGATCCAATTTCTGCGTTTGGAGATAGGAACGGAAGTTCCACCCCACGAACAATTTCAAATGGACCGGGTGTATATGCCATTACGTGATATGCGATATCGGCCACACCGTCGCGCACAACATCATATTGCGCGGGTGGTGGTGCGATAGGCGCAGGAT
>JAKMGV010000292.1 GCA_022424725.1 Paracoccaceae bacterium | reverse complement strand
TAGCGTGGTTCAAAAATATGCAGAGGCAGCCGCGATCGCGGCAACAATACCGCCTTAGGAAGCGGGAAGACGGGAATGCTTTCGGGAAGATCAAATGAAAACGCCATGCTGGTAATCTAGCTCGTGGTTTCGTTTAAGCAAATATCATCGAGCTCAGCTTACGCCGTCCGTTCAGGACAATTGGATCATTCGCCTTTAATGCATCAAAAATTGTGAATAGCTGCTCTTTGGCGGCACCATCGTTCCATTCACGGTCACGGCGGAACAGTTGCAACAATTGTTCAACCGCCTCTTCGACCTGACCTGCTGCGTGTAAGGCTTGGGCATAATCAAAACGTGCTTGATGGTTATTTTCATCCGCCTCGACCGCGGCCAGTAATTCACCCAATGGACCTGCATCCTGCGCTTGACGTGCCAGCGCCAGCTGCGCATGTGCTGCATCAATCTCGGGCATGTCAGAAATTTCCACCGGTATGCCGTTCAAAACAGCCTCAGCTTGATCCAAATCATCCAATGCCATGTATGCGCGTGCCAAACCGCTATAGGCGGGTGCGCTCATTCCGTCTTCGCCCAAAATCGCCGCAAATGTTTCGGCCGCATCTGCCGCGGCACCTTCTGCCAACATCTGCTCTGCCGCGTCAATCGCATCCGACAACCCACCATCCGCAGAACCACCAGCAGCCTCAATAACCCGATCAACAAAGGCTTTGATTTCCGATCCTGGCAATGCGCCTTGGAAACCATCAATCGGTTGCCCCTGATAAAACGCATAGACGGTTGGGATCGATTGCACACGCATTTGACCCGCGATCATTTGATTTTCATCAACATTGATCTTGGCCATTTTAACGGCACCGTTCGCCTCTTTCACGGCGGCCTCAAGCGCAGGACCAAGCGTTTTGCAGGGCCCACACCAAGGGGCCCAAAAATCAACAATGATGGGCGTCGTTTGACTTGCGTCCACGACCGCTTCCATAAAGTTTGCTTCGCTTACGTCCTGAATCAAATCGTCTGCTGGGGGTGTTGAATTTCCTAATTCTAACATCGGCACTGCCTCGTCTCTAAGTGTTGCACCCTATATGGAGTTTTAATTCAGAAAATCAAAGGTCAAAACTTGCAAAAACTGGGGCGTGATCACTGGGCTGTTCCCAACCGCGTACATGACGCAAGATGCGGCTTGAATGCGCAGCGTCGGAAATATCGGGCGTTGCCCAAATGTGATCAAGGCGGCGACCTTTGTCCGCCGCATCCCAATCCTTGGCACGGTAAGACCACCAAGAATACAGCAATCCATCTGCGATATCCTGACGGGTCACATCCACCCAATTGCCTGCTGCTTGGACTTCGGCTAAATGTTCAACTTCGATGTGGGTATGGCTGACCACTTTCAACATTTTTTTGTGGTCCCAAACATCGTCTGCGCGCGGTGCAATGTTCAGATCACCAACAAGGATCGCTTTGGTCGGGGTATCCGCCGCAAAATGATCCCGCATATCTGTTAGGTAGTCGAGCTTTTGACCGAACTTGATATTTTTTTCACGATTGGGTTCATCCCCACCAGCTGGGACGTAAAAATTGTGAACTGTTACACCATTTTCCAACTGTCCCGCGATGTGGCGCGCGTGATCAAGGCCTGCAAATTCATAACGCCCAACTTCGGTAATGAGTGTTTTGGAAAAAATTGCGACGCCATTGTACCCCTTTTGTCCATTCGCAACAAAATGCGGATACCCCAGTTCGGCAAATTCATCCGTTGGCATTTTATCAACGGGGGATTTACATTCCTGTAGGCACAAGACATCTGGCCCTTCTTCTCGCATCAGATCCATAACCAAATTTTTACGTAAGCGAACTGAATTGATGTTCCATGTGGCAAGGGTAAATGTCACGCCGCGCTCCTGTTTGCAGTTGATATACAGACATATGATAAACGCGACTCCAAATGCAATCAGCAGTTATATGAGACGACTTCAATCTCTAGCCCCGTATCGTCATAGAAATAAAACCTGCGCCGGGTTCATAATCCGCATGCATGTGCGGTTCAAATCCAACTGACCTTACCCGTTGTTCGATTTCGTCCAAATCATCAACAACAATCCCAACATGATTGACGTGTCCTGACATCGCTTAAGATCGCTGATAGGGGGCGATTTTTAGCCCTGGTTTATAGATTGCTATATAAGAATTAGTATCCCCAATATGAATGCTGTATCCATTATCTTGGGTATCTCCCTCCCATTGCATCGACCAATCAAAGAATTTTTGCATCCAATTTGCTGTTTTTTGTGGGTTGGGGCTTGTCACGTTAACGTGTTCTAAACGAATATACATAGTGTCGATCCTTTTAATTTTATGACCGACAACGTTTATAAAAGCTCAAGTATACTTTAGATCAAGGCCTTTTTTAATGTCAGAAATTT
>JAKMGV010000101.1 GCA_022424725.1 Paracoccaceae bacterium | reverse complement strand
GCCTTTCGCTGCGATTCTGACGCAGAATATCAATGACATACTGGGGTGAAGTGGGGCCTAAACAGTTACGTCGATGGCCAGTTGTTGGCCAACATCAAATACGCGTTTATAGCGTTCAATTTCCTCTTTTGGACCCATTGCCTTATTCGGGTTATCGGACAATTTGACGGTTGGATTTCCATTCGCTGACACCGCCTTGCACACCAACGAAAACGCCTCAAGCCCCGCATCGGGCACCAATCCGCGGAAATCATTTGTCAGATTTGTGCCCCACCCAAAGGACACTTTTACCCTGTCGGTAAAACGTCGGTATAACGTCTGTATTTCGTCGGTGTCGAGCCCGTCTGAGAAGATGACAAGTTTCTGTGTCGGATCCTCTCCACGGTCCTTCCACCACTGAATTGCGGTTTCCGCGGCAAGTTCGGGTTTGCCACTGTCGATACGGATACCTGTCCAACCTGCCAACCAATCTGGGGCATTTTTCAAAAAACCTTCTGTGCCATAGGTGTCGGGCAGGATGATGCGCAGATTGCCATCGTGTTCTTCATGCCAGTCTGCCAAAACCTGATAGGGAGCTTGTGCCAAATCAGCATCACTTTCCGCCAGCGCTGAATAGACCATCGGCAATTCATGTGCGTTGGTGCCGATCGCTTCGATATCGCGGTGCATCGCGATCAGGCAGTTTGAGGTTCCAATGAATTTATTTCCAAGCCCCTCTTGCATGGCTTGTACGGCCCAGTCCTGCCACAAAAAGGAATGTCGGCGACGTGTTCCAAAATCCGCGATCCGCAGATGTTCCAATTGCCGCAGGCGTTCCACCTTTTCCCACAGTTTTGTCATCGCGCGTGCGTACAAAATTTGGATTTCAAAACGTCCCATGTCCTTTAAAACGGCACGACCGCGCAGCTCCATCAATACGGCAAGTGCGGGGACTTCCCACAACATAACCTCTGGCCAACTGCCTTCGAACATCAGTTCATATTGTCCATCACGTTTTTCAAGGTGGTAATCGGGCAATCGCAGGTTTTCAAACCATTCCATGAAAGCAGGTCTGAACATCTGCCGCTTGCCGTAAAAGGTATTTCCGCGCAACCACGTGCTTTCGCCGCGGCTTAGTGAAAGACTGCGAATATGATCCAGTTGTTCGCGCAATTCTCCTTCGTCGATCAATTCGGCCAAACGGATATGTTTTGAACGATTGATCAGACTAAATGTAACCAGCGTATCTGGTTTGTTGCGATGGATCGATTGGCACATCAACAGTTTATAGAAATCCGTGTCGATCAGTGATCTGACAATGGGATCAATGCGCCATTTGTGGTTCCAAACGCGTGTCGCGATATCCACCATTATGAAGTTCCTATTCCTAACGCATTCCAATCGCTCCGTGCCTGATCCAATGATCCATCAAGGTCAATGGCGCGGCACAGATCAATGCGAACATGTGTTTCATACCCCAGTTTTACGGCGTCTTGTGCCGAAAAATTAACGCAATAATCCGTGGCCAATCCGACAAGCGTCACTTTGGACACAGATCGTTCTGTAAGATACCCATGCAGTCCAGTCGCGGTTGTGCGGTCATTTTCGAAAAATGCAGAATAACTGTCCACACCAGGGTTCTGGCCTTTTCGAATAATCAAATCGGCACGTGTTGTGTTCAAATCTTCATGAAGTGCGCTGCCGAATGATCCTTGGATACAATGATCAGGCCACAGAACTTGTGGGCCATATGGCATATCAATCACGCTGAATGGATCGGCATTCTGATTGCTTGCGAATGAACTGTGGTTTGCGGGGTGCCAATCTTGGGTTAAAATCACGTAATCGAAATCATTCATGATGTCATTGATCCCTGAAACGATCTGATCGCCGTCTGTGACCGCCAGCGATCCGCCAGGACAAAAATCGTTTTGAACATCAATTATCAAAAGAGCATGTTTCATTTTTAATTAACCCGCTAGATTTTGTGGGGAATTTGTATGTAAACTAACTTATGTGCAAGTCGTTGATCATGAATACAGGTTATTTAACGATATTATGAGTGGTAGAGTGGATGTCGGCCTCTGAACTTCCTAACATGATCGAGATTGATCGCGAACGCCGTGTGCGCGTTAGTCAACTTGCGGTTCAGGTGATCGTGATTGTTGCGACTTGTTGGGCTGTGATGATGATCGTGCTTGGCGATTGGGCGGGATTTGCCATCGCAGGATCGGTGGCAGGTGTTTACGGCCTTAGTCTGCTGTTGTTTCTGTTTCGATTTGACACGATCGCCCGCGCGTTTTGGTTGATCAATGCCATTTTGACAACGGTGTTCGGGATCATCGTTTCGGACCACGGCACGCAAGTTGATCTCTTGTTTTTTCCTATATTGGCCCTGCCGTTTTTGGCGTTTTCATGGAAAACTGAGCGGACCTACTTGTATGCTTTCATGGCCTACAGCGCCCTTGCATGGGCCTGTGTGATCTATTTCGATTTGGCATCAAGCTCGGAGCGTTTGTTTGGAATTCCGGCAGTGAAAAATTCGCTTTCCGTAGAAATCATTAACTATTTGTTGATGGGGACGGTGGCGGTTTTGTTGGTTGCTGAACTTGCCTATTTCTCAATCCTAGCTGGACAGACAGAAGATGAATTGTTCCAAGCGCGTCTGCGTGCAGAAGAGGCGGCGAATGCCAAAGGCGATTTTTTGGCGAATATGAGCCATGAAATCAGAACACCCATGAATGGGATGGTTGGCATGATTGAGGTTATGGAAACCTTGCGACCCACCCAAGAACAACAGCGTGTTTTGGGCATTATTCGCAATTCTGCCTTCTCGTTGCTGCGGATCATTGATGACATTCTGGATGCCAGTAAAATTGATGCGGGCAAGCTGGAAATCAGTCGATCAAAAACAGACATGCGCGCCACGATTGAAGGTGTGGCCCTGACCCTACAGCATATGGCAGATGATTTGGGTGTGAAAATCCACCTATTTATCGATCCGAAGGTTCCAGAGTTTGGTATGATCGACGGCGGGCGTTTACGCCAAGTTATGTTGAACCTACTAAGTAATGCCGTAAAATATTCTGCGTATGATCTTACAGAGCGCGAAAGTCATGTACGCTTCAGTGTGTCGATGGCGTCTGCGGGCCAAATGCGGATCGATGTCAAAGACAATGGCATTGGCATGAGCCAAGAGGTACAGAAAAACCTGTTTGAACCCTTTATGCAGGGTGAACCAGTTGCGACGCGGCGCGTTGGTGGTACGGGATTGGGTTTGGTGATCTCGCTTCATTTGGTTAATCGAATGGATGGGCGCATTCAATTGATTAGCGAACAAGACGTCGGAACCGAGGTTTCCGTTTTCCTTCCACTTGAACCTCTTCGCGCACCATCGAATTTGGTAGATATTTCTGGGGTGTCTATAGATTGGATCGCTGATGATACCGCGGATGAGCACGAAGAGATTAAACGATATCTAACCGCGCAGGGCGTTGATGTGCAAACGCATGTTGCAGAGTGTGATTTGAACGCTTTGAATATTCCGACCAATGGCCAAAAGATTTTTGTCCTAAGCAGCGGTTCCCCTGACCGCATCGTGGGTTGGCAAGAACAGCTGCGTGAACGTTTTGAAAACCCTCGGTTTCTGATGATGACAGCCAACCGTGCAGAACGTTTGGGTCTGTTGCAGGACGACGTTTTCCGAACACAGTTATATCCTGCGCTGCCAACAGAACTGCATCGGGCGTTTGGGTTACTGGCAGGGCGTCTCAAGACAGAGAATTCGACTGATTTACCTGTGAATTCGGACCAAACGCAGCCTGATATGCGCGCATGTGGCGAAAAGAAAATCCTGTTCGTCGAAGATAACGAAATCAATCGCATCGTTATGTTGAAACAGTTGGAAATTCTGGGCTTTAACGCGGATATTGCTCGCAATGGTCAAGAAGGCCTAACTATGTGGGAAGAGGGCGATTACGATGTGATCCTGTCGGATTGCCATATGCCTGTGCTGGACGGCTTTGAAATGTCGCGCGCACTGCGTGATATTGAACAGGCTGAATTCATGAACCGCACACCCATTATCGCAATCACGGCCAATGCGCTAAAGGGGGATGCCGACAAATGTTTTGCATCGGGTATGGATGATTATATAGCTAAGCCCGTTGAAATTAAAACATTGGAACAAAAGTTGCGGATGTTCCTTGATGCCTAATCCGTCGAATTAATAAGTGTAGAGATCCTGGGGGTGGTTCCCGTTTCTGCGCGGCTTTTGTTTCGCAGGACGGGTGTGTTTTCGGAAACTGTGACGCGGCTTTCGCGAAAGACAACATATAAGCCGCTTGAGATAACGATACACGCCCCAATCAACGTGAACCAGTCAGGCAATTCGGCAAAAAAGAAATATCCATAAATAATCGCCCATATCATTTGCGAATAATGCATCGGGGCCACGACGCTGGCTTCACCGTTTTTATAGGCCAAAATAATGCATAGAGAGGCAAGCGAAGCTAATATCGCCATTGTCGCCACAGTCCCCAAGTCAAACAGTGCCATCGGAACGTAGCGGCCAGGTAATAAAGCGGCCATCAACAATAGATTGGCAAACATAGGATAAATCATCAAAACGGTACTGCGTTCTTCGTTCCCGATTTTTCGCACAATCAACGATGAAATCGCCGCGCCCACGGCTGCCGTCAAACCGGCCGCATGGCCTAACCCTAGTTCGACATATCCAGGCCGTAGAACCACCAAAACACCAATCAGGCCAACGATGACCGCGCTGCCCCGATGTATCCCGACACGTTCGCCCAGCATTGGAACAGATAAAACCGTGATCAACAGAGGCATGCCAAACAGAAACGCATAGGTTTGTGCCAGAGGAAGAACGGAAAATGCGTAAAACGCCGATATCCCCGTAACCACGGTTGCAACAACGCGCAGTAAAGACCACCAAGGGTGTTTTGGGAACAAATTATCCGCATTGCGTTCCCTAAGGTGCATCAAGAACACCATTGGAAAGCTGAACAAGACCGAGAAAAAAATGATTTGAAAAGTCGAATACTGTCCGCCTAGATATTTCACCGCCACATCATGTGCCGAGAAGAGTGCGAATCCGAGCAATGCAAAAAGTGCGCCTTTGGCGTTAGCAGACATAAATTAACCCGCAGGAATAATGCTATTGTCTTAGCAAAATCACACTGCGGGTCATTCATGCAAGAGTTAAATTAAAACTCTCTTATAATGATTCGTTTAGTGCTGCGATAATCGCGTCGCCCATTTCAGATGTTGAAACAGGTGTCACACCCTCTTCGCCCAACAGGTCTGCAGTGCGAACGCCATCGGCCAACACTTTTTCAACTGCTTGCTCTAGGCGATCCGCTTCTGCACCTTGGTCAAAGCTATAGCGCAATGCCATTGCAAAACTTAGGGCACAGGCGATTGGGTTCGCTTTGCCTTCGCCCGCAATGTCAGGTGCCGACCCGTGCACGGGTTCATATAGTGCCTTTGGACGGCCATTTGCCATTGGGGCACCCAGCGAGGCTGATGGCAACATGCCCAGCGATCCGGTTAGCATTGCCGCCGCATCTGAAAGAAGGTCACCAAATAGGTTATCGGTAACGATCACATCAAACTGTTTTGGCCAGCGGCACAGTTGCATGGCTCCTGCATCTGCGTACATATGCGATAGTTCAACATCCGCATATTCTTCGTCGTGGACTTTTTGAACAACCTCACGCCAAAGAATGCCAGATTCCATAACGTTTGCTTTTTCCATTGAGCAAACTTTGTTGCCACGACGGCGGGCCAATTCAAATGCGCTGCGTGCAACACGCTCAATTTCTGATTCTGTGTAACGTTGTGTGTTGATGCCAACACGTTCGTTACCTTCCTCGAAAATGCCGCGTGGCTCGCCAAAGTAGATGCCAGAAGTCAGTTCGCGAACGATCATGATGTCTAAACCAGCGACCACATCCTTTTTCAAAGATGAGAAATCCGCAAGTGCGTCAAAACACTGCGCTGGGCGCAAGTTTGCGAACAGGTCCATTTCCTTGCGTAGGCGCAAAAGTCCGCGTTCAGGTTTCACAGAAAAATCAAGGTTATCATATTTTGGGCCGCCAACGGCACCCAATAGAACGGCATCTACCTCTTGGGCTTTGGCCATTGTGTCGTCATGCAATGGCGTGCCGTGCGCGTCATATGCTGCGCCGCCAACCAAATCCTCGGATACATCAAATGCAAGATCGCGGTTGTCGCCGTACCAGGAAATGATTTTGCGAACTTCGGCCATGACCTCTGGTCCGATACCGTCACCAGGGAGGATAAGAATTGATGGGTTGCTCATGCTGTGAATCCTTGGGTTATACTGTCCCAAGCGAGTTAGCGATTTCCACGTAAATGGTCAAGAAAGCACGGGAAATTTACGCCATTTGCAGCATGCTGTGTGCGTTATTTGAATGGCGCTTTTCGATGATCAATTCAGTAATACGTAACATTGCGATCCCGCGCATTGCCAAAAACGTCGGAAGCACCCCCCACATGATTATGATCCAAGCCGCGGATTGGGCCGATTGAAACGGTTCCAATCGCAGCGTCAGCATTGTGATTTGTATCACGAT
>JAKMGV010000291.1 GCA_022424725.1 Paracoccaceae bacterium | reverse complement strand
GATGGCCACTGGGGGCTAAAGCTTGGCGTGAAAAAGGGTGGATGCGCAGGAATGGAATACACCCTAGACTACGTAGATGGCCCAGATGCCCATGACGAAGTTGTTGAACAGGATGGCGTGCGCGTGATTATTGCACCGATGGCACAAATGTTCCTGTTTGGCACGCAAATCGACTATGAAACCAGTCTGCTGGAAGCTGGGTTTAAATTTAATAACCCAAATGTCGTTGAAGCCTGCGGATGCGGTGAATCAATCAAGTTTGAGGGTATGTAATCACGCCGTCATCAGGTGGACGTAGGTTTCCTCAAATCGCTTGGTCAAGTGATCACCTGCATGGATGCGCTTCCCCGCCCCCAATGGTGCAACATTTGTATCGTAATTGGGGTTAAAAAACAGCGGCACCGAAATGCGCTCCTGATCACTGCCGCGCACGCGGTGGGGCGTTGCACGCACCGCACCATCGGTCCACATTTGCAGCATTTCACCAAAGTTGATGATAAATTCACCAGATTCCGCAACAACAGATACCCATTGACCATCACGGCTTTGCGCCTCAAGCCCGCCAACCCCATCGGTGGCAAGCAAAGTTACACAACCGTAATCTGTGTGCGCCGCGATTCCAAAATCTTTATCCCCTGCCCAATATGGACGTGCGGGGTAATAATTGCCGCGCAACAGGGCCATTGGGTGCGAAAATTTATCTGTGAAATAATCACGATCCAAATCTAAGGCGTCCGCAATGGCCCGCAGCACATCCATCGCAACCCGCATTGCAGCAGCATAATAATTTTTAATGACACGCTCAAAATCTGCGGGACGTTCAGGCCATTGATTGGGCGCATAAACACTATGCGCTGCATATGGGTGCGTGGGTGAAGGCACATAACCGCTGTCAAACACCTCTTTATAATCTGGGTTTGCGTTTGGATCGACCTGTTCACTACTCGAGGCACCCCACCCGCGATTTGATCCTGTTTTTGCCATGCTGACATGCGCTTTTTCCGCCTCTGGCAGATGGAAAAACTGTCGATACCTATCGGTGACTTGCACCACATCGGTCGCAGACAGCGATGTATTGTGCACGATCAAAAATCCGTACTCTTGAATCCCCGCCAACAGATCGCGCTTTGCGCCTGCATCATTAGCAATTAACGCCTGTAAATCAATTTTGGAGATCATTAACACTCTCTTGCATCCATGGGTCGGAATGGGCAATACCTAGGGAAAGATAAGAAGACAAGGTGCCCCGCACCAAAGGAGAAAAAGATGCGTAAACTCGCCGCTGGAAACTGGAAAATGAACGGAACACGGGCGAGCTTATCCGAGGTAGAGGCCATCAATGCAGCACTTGATGACACTGATCCCATGGTTGTCATCTGCCCGTCTGCATCCCTGTTAATCCCAGCCTGCGATATAGGTGGGAAAATCGGCATCGGTGCGCAGGACTGCCATATGGTATCATCTGGTGCGCACACAGGTGATATTTCGGCCAGCCAAATTGCAGATACGGGTGCCAAATATGTCATTGTCGGGCATTCCGAGCGCAGAACGGACCACGGTGAAACAAACGCCATGATCAAAGCCAAGGCACAAGCCGCACACGAAGCCGGATTGATCGCAATTATCTGTATTGGCGAAACCCTGACCGAAAGAGAGGCAGGCGAAACGTTAAATGTTCTGGGCCAACAGATGTCCGGATCTATCCCCGATGGGGCAACTTCAAAAAACACTGTGATCGCCTATGAACCCGTTTGGGCGATTGGAACAGGTCTTGTTCCAACACTGGAACAGATTGAGGAGGCGCATCATTTCATGCGTGCTGAACTGCTGACCACACTTGGTGCAGATGCGCAAAACATCAGTTTGCTTTATGGCGGTTCGGTGAAAGGATCAAACGCCGACGACATCTTTTCCGTGGCAGATGTGGACGGGGCACTGGTGGGTGGCGCGAGCCTATACGCGGATGATTTCGTACATATTATCAAAGCGCTGGCGCGCGCATAACGGACAACAGCAGAACGGCATCAAACATGCACATATTCAGCCAATCACCTACTGATCCTGCATTTGTACAAAATCCATATCCAGTTTATGACAAAATTCGCGGGAATTTCCTTTATTGGAAAAACTACGAAATACCTGCTATATTCGTCTACGATGAAATTGATAAACTATTTAGAAATAAGCTTTTAGGGCGCGAAGCTATTAATTCTGGTGAAGTAAATATTCCCAAACGCCTGAAGCCATTTTATGATATCGAAGCGCACTCTATGTTGGAACTGGAACCACCCCGTCACACGCATTTACGCAAAATGGTATTACATGCATTCACCTCGCGGCGTATCGCGGCATTGGGGCCCGAAATTGAAAATCTATGCCAAAAATTGATCGACAAATTCCCGAATGACTCCTTTGACATTCTATCCACCT
>JAKMGV010000100.1 GCA_022424725.1 Paracoccaceae bacterium | reverse complement strand
GGTTGGAAAAGGCGGAAAGCCAAATCATCAATTGCCCGCGTGTTACGATTGCACCCGCAACGTTTGAATGTCGACTAACGCAAATCGTTCAACTCGAGGGGCAATCAAATCACGCGGTCTTTGGCGAAGTTGTCGGAGTGCATATGAACGATGCATTCATCGAAGATGGCAAATTTGATGTGACCAAATTTATACCCCTTAGCCGCCTAGGATACCGTGATTATTCGACGGTCGACACAACCTTTACCCTTGCACGCCCAGACGATTAAGCTTGCATTTTCCGGGTCGCGGGTCTACTTGCGACCACATGATAACAGCGAACACTTCATATTGCTTGCGACGTCGACGCCACTGATCCAGTGGCGTTGCCTTTTGTTATCTGCGCAAATATGCGCGAAACCCTCCTAATTGATTGACTTGTCCATGCCCATACTGCACGAAAAGGGCTCTAACTTTTAAAGGATTATGACGATGATTGCGTCCGTTCTACCAACATATGCACGTGCACCTCTGAATTTTGTAAAAGGTGAAGGAACTTGGTTGATCGAGGCAGATGGACGCCGATTTTTGGATTTGGGCGCAGGTATTGCTGTGAATGCATTGGGCCATGCGCATCCCGAATTGGTCAAAGCCTTAAGCGAGCAGGCGCAAAACCTGTGGCATGTGTCGAATTTATACGAGATCCCAAATCAACAGAGCCTTGCAAATCAATTGGTGTCATTGACCTTTGCCGATACGGTATTTTTCACCAATTCTGGAACAGAGAGCTGTGAATTGGCGGTAAAAATGGCCCGCAAATATTGGTATGAAAAGGGCCAACCAGAGCGCGTTGAAATCATCACGTTTGAAGGATCCTTTCACGGTCGTTCCTCTGCAGGTATTGCGGCGGCAGGGTCGGAAAAAATGACCAAAGGTTTTGGCCCATTGCTTCCTGGGTTTGTGCATCTGAAATGGAACGACCACGATGCAATCAAGGCGGCCATATCGGACAAAACCGCTGCAATTATGATTGAACCAATCCAAGGAGAAGGTGGTATTCGCCCCGTGCCTGAGCAGTGCCTGAAGGGTCTACGTGATCTGTGTGACGAACACGGTCTGCTCTTGATTTTTGATGAGGTGCAATGCGGCGTTGGTCGGACAGGCAAGTTATTTGCACATGAATGGGCGGGTATCGATCCGGATATCATGATGGTGGCCAAGGGGATTGGCGGTGGTTTCCCGTTGGGCGCTGTTTTGGCCAGTGAAGACGCCGCATTTGGCATGACCGCTGGCACACACGGATCGACCTATGGCGGCAACCCGCTGGGCTGCGCGGTTGGCAACAAAGTTTTGGAATTGGTTGGCGACGCGGCTTTCCTAAATGAGGTTGTCGAAAAAGCCGCCTATTTCAAAGCAGGTCTTGAGGGATTGGTGGCCCGCCATCCAAACACTTTCAAATCCGTGCGTGGCAAAGGATTGATGATGGGTTTGGAATGCACCGTGCCCAATATGGATGTTGTGAATGCTGGGTATGACGCACTGGTCCTGACGGTCCCTGCGGGCGACAATGTGGTGCGATTTGTTCCCGCGCTGACGATCACAAAAGAAGAAATTGACGAGGCGATAGCACGCCTTTCATCTGCGGCGCAAAGCCTCGGATAAGAACGAAAGACATAACGATGAACCACTTTTTAGATATCAACAAAGTTGCACCGCAAGAGCTGCGAAAAATCATTGATCACGCGCGCGATATGAAGGATGCGCGCAAAGGCCAGCCCAAGGGCACAACGGACGCCGAACAACCCTTGGCGGGTCACATGGTTGCGCTGATTTTCGAAAAACCGTCAACACGAACACGGGTCAGTTTTGATGTGGGTGTGCGTCAATTGGGTGGGCAAACCATGGTTCTTTCGGGTGCGGACATGCAATTGGGTCATGGTGAAACAATCGCCGACACGGCCCGTGTTCTAAGCAGGTATGTGGACATGATCATGATCCGCACGTTTGAAGAGGCCACTTTGTTGGAAATGGCGGAATATGCGGATGTCCCCGTGATAAACGGACTGACCAACCGCACACATCCCTGTCAAATCATGGCCGATATCATGACATTCGAAGAACACCGCGGCCCGATCACAGGGAAAAAAGTGGTCTGGTCGGGTGATGGCAATAACGTCTTTGCAAGCTTTGCGCACGCAGCAGGCCAATTTGGGTTTGACCTGACCTATACGGGGCCAGAACAATTGGACCCAGAAATAAAGTTTATCGAAGAAGCCCGCGCCAAGGGATCAAATGTGCAAATCGAACGCGATCCGCATAAGGCGGTTCAGGGCGCTGATTTGGTTGTGACCGACACTTGGGTCAGTATGCATGATCACCCGACAACCCGTGAACGCCGCCACAATCAACTGCGCGCCTATCAGGTGAATGCCGAATTGATGGCGCATGCAAATGAGGATGCGTTGTTTATGCATTGCCTTCCCGCACACCGCAACGAAGAGGCCACGTCCGAAGTCATGGACGGACCAAATTCAGTGATCTTTGATGAGGCTGAAAACCGTCTTCACGCGCAAAAGGCCGTGATGCGTTGGTGTCTGGGAAAATAACAACTCACATGAAAAAGGCGCCAGATGGCGCCTTTTTTTTAGTGACCACCTTCCAAAATCCCTGTGCGCACAGAATAGTTTGCGGCGATTTCGTATTCTGGATCATCATCACTATCCACCATCAAATGGCCCGCTTTGGTCAACAGGCTATGACAATCGCGGCTTAGATGGCGCAGCTGAATTTGTTTTCCAACCGCTTCGTATTTCGCCGCCACGGCCTCGATCGCTTGGAGTGCAGATTGATCCACAACACGGCTGTCAGCGAAATCCACAATCACCTTTGATGGATCTGCATCGATTGTAAATAGTTCCATGAACCCATCTGAGGATCCAAAGAACAATGGACCCTGAATGCGATAGGCCTTAACACCTTCTGCATCGATTTCGGTATGGGCGTGGATACGGCGTGCATTGTTCCATGCATAGGCCAAGGCAGAGACGATCACACCCACAACCACAGCCACGGCCAAGTCGGTTGCAACCGTCACAATCGTCACCAACACAATAACGAATGCGTCAATCAATGGCACCTTGCGCATGATGCGGAACGAGTTCCAGGCAAAGGTTCCAATCACCACCATGAACATCACACCCACAAGTGCCGCCAGCGGTATTTGTTCAATGATCGACGAACCTGCCAAAATGAAGAACAGCAGGAACAACGCCGCTGTGATGCCCGCAATGCGCGTGCGCCCGCCAGATTTCACATTGATCATGGATTGCCCGATCATGGCGCAACCACCCATACCACCAAAGAATCCTGTCACAGTATTGGCCAAACCTTGGGCCACACATTCTTGGCTTGCCCCGCCACGTTTGCCCGTCATTTCACCAACAAGGTTCAGCGTAAGAAGGCTTTCGATTAAACCGATGGCCGCCAAGATAATGGAATATGGTAAAATAATTTGCAGTGTTTCCCATGTGAATGGGACCACAGGAATGTGGAACGGTGGCAAACCTCCCTCGATAGAGGCCATGTCACCCACGCGTGGAACGTCCAATCCGAAAACAATCACGATGGCCGCAACAATGCCGATCCCAGCCAAGGGCGCGGGAATTATTTTGGTCAATTTGGGAAGGTAGTGAATGATCGCCATTGTTAAGGCCACCAATGCCAACATAACATACAGCGGTGTTCCACTTAACCAAGCCTGACTATCGCCATCGCTGACCTTAAATTGCGTCAATTGCGCCAAAAAGATTACGATGGCCAAACCATTTACAAATCCCAGCATAACAGGATGCGGGACCAAACGGATAAATTTACCCCATTGCATCGCACCTGCAAAAATTTGCAACAGCCCCATCAAGACGACGGTAGCAAACAAATATTCGACTCCGTGTTCAATGACCAAGGCAACCATGACCACCGCCAAGGCACCTGTGGCACCCGAAATCATTCCCGGACGTCCACCAAATAGCGCGGTGATCAAACCAACGATAAAGGCTGCATAAAGGCCCACCAAAGGGTGCACATGGGCAACAAATGCAAAGGCGACAGCCTCGGGTACCAAGGCCAATGCAACCGTTAGACCAGATAAAATTTCAATCCGCAGGCGCGATGCGGTGAACCCTTCGTCGTTCATAAGGCTCAGATCCGGCTTTGCCATGCGTGCAAAGCGCGCCATAATTGCAGGTGTCATAACGTACCCCTTTGGTATGATTTTGCGCCGACATATCCAAGTTTTCCACTATTGGAAAGCAAGATGACCCAAATTCACATAAAATGTCATTTTACCTATCGCACCATCACAGGTAATTATTCTCAGACTCAGACGTAAGGAACGGATCATGCGCAAAACAAAACTCGCAATCATTGGCGGTTCAGGAATCTACGATATCGACGGTTTGGTGGATGCCAAATGGACAGATGTTGAAACACCTTGGGGGGCACCATCGGATCAGGTTTTGACAGGCACATTAAACGGCGTCGACATGGTATTTTTGCCACGACATGGGCGCGGGCACGTCTATTCGCCCACAACGGTGCCATACCGCGCGAATATTGATGCGCTGAAACGATTGGGCGTCACCGATGTGATCAGTGTTTCAGCCTGTGGTTCATTCCGAGATGAAATGGCCCCCGGTGATTTTGTTGTCGTGGATCAATTCATCGACCGCACCTTTGCACGCGAAAAATCGTTTTTTGGAACAGGCTGTGTGGCCCATGTTTCGGTCGCCCATCCCACCTGCCCACGCCTCTCTGCAGCCTGCGTTCAGGCGGCAAGCGATGCTGGGATCACCGTCCACAATGGCGGCACCTATTTGGCGATGGAAGGTCCACAGTTTTCCAGCATCGCAGAAAGCAAAATGTACCGCGAAAGCTGGGGCGCGGATGTGATTGGCATGACCAATATGCCTGAGGCGAAATTGGCCCGCGAAGCCGAGCTGTGCTATGCCTCGGTCGCGATGATCACGGATTATGACAGCTGGCACCCAGAACACGGCAGCGTTGACATCACGTCAATCATTGCAACATTGCAGGGAAACGCGGGCAAGGCACGCGATTTGGTTGGACGTCTACCCGCACTGTTGGGCCAAGAACGTGACGATTGTCCACATGGATGTGACAAGGCATTGGAATTCGCGATCATGACCGCCCCCGACAAACGCGATCCTGACTTGATTGCAAAACTGGATGCAATCGCGGGTCGCGTACTTTAAGGATCAGACATGAAATCAGTTAAAGACTATATTCGCACCATCGTTGATTTCCCACATGAGGGGATCATGTTTCGTGATGTCACCACGCTTTTTGCCGACCCACGTGGATTTCGTATGTGTATCGATCAAATGCTGCACCCTTACGCGGGTCAGCCAATTGACAAAGTTGTTGGATTAGAGGCGCGTGGATTTATCCTGGGTGGGGCCATCGCGCATCAGTTGGGCACGGGATTTGTGCCAGTGCGAAAAAAGGGCAAATTGCCTGGCACCACCATTTCGCAAGATTACAAATTGGAATACGGCGAAGCGATTGTTGAAATCCATGACGACGCGATCGAAGCGGGTGAGCGTATTTTGGTGGTTGATGATCTATTGGCCACAGGCGGCACGGCAGAGGCGGGGATAAAATTGATTGAACGCCTTGGCGGGGACATTGTTGGATGTTCGTTTATTGTGGATTTGCCTGAATTAGGTGGCCGCGAAAAGCTTCAGTCCATGAATATGGACGTGCAGGTTTTGTGCGAATTCGACGGGCTTTAATCCTGATCCAAATAGGCGCGTACGCAATTTTGGACGCGGCGAAACCTATCGCCCCCCAAATGCGTACCGCCGAACCACCGCGTGACGATAACAACGTGATCAAATAGTGCCTCGCGTTCTAGCATACGCAGGATGACAATTCCTGCCCCTGCCTCGCCATCGTCGTTTTTGATGCCACCTTCGCTTGATGACAAAAGCGCCCATGTATTATGGGTCGCCTTGGCAAATTTTTTAGAACGTTTTAATTGTTTCAGAACGACCAGCGCGTCCGCCTTGGTTTTGGCCTCCGACCCAGTTACCGCGTATTTGGAACCACGGTCTGTTAAAACTGGATCAATCTGTTTCATGCGCGCTAGTTTGTTTCTTCCTCAAGGTGCATTTTCATATCAACCAAAACTTGCTGCAAAGCAACAGTTTCACGCAATAACCGCTTCGCCTCGTTGATCGTGATGATCCTGTCTTCTATGGATTGATGGTATTCTGACATCAGAATCGCAAAGCGTTGCGACAGGGCAATCACATCAGAATTCACGCCACCTGCCCCATATTCCTCGGAACTTGGCTCTCGACTATTGCGGGACAGTGTTGCGCCGATCACCTCGGCCAAGGCGGTCGTTACATGTGGAAAGCTGGCCGTTTTTTCCAAGGCTGCAACGGCATCAATAGGCATATAGCGGTCATAGTGTTCGGGATTATCGGAATAGTACCGGCCTAAAGTCGCCTTTGACTTATCAGTAATCGTGCAGGCGTTTTCAATTCCTACATCTTTGACCAAAGCCTCAGTGTGCTTTTTCAAGTAACTTCCAACTGTTTACATACAAATTCCCTTACACT
>JAKMGV010000099.1 GCA_022424725.1 Paracoccaceae bacterium | reverse complement strand
TAGAGGATGTCGCGCGGCTGCGTATCACCGTGTTTCGGGAATGGCCCTATTTGTACGACGGTGATTTAGACTACGAACGTGAATACCTAAACGCCTATAGCAATAATCCCGCCGCAGTTTTGGTTGGGGCATTTGATGGAACAGAATTGATTGGTGCCGCCACAGGGACACCAATGTTGGATCACGCAGATGAATTTGCATCGGCCTTTCAGGACCTGAATTGGAATTTGTCTCAAGTTTTCTATTGTGCTGAATCCGTTTTGTTGAACACCTATCGTGGGTCTGGGATTGGGCATAGGTTTTTTGATCTCCGAGAAGAGCATGCACGCGCCTTGGGATCTAGCAAAGTGGCATTTTGCGCGGTTCAGCGCCCCGTGGATCATCCCTTGCGTCCCACTGATTATCGCCCGCTTGATGCGTTTTGGGAAAAACGGAACTACAGAACCGTTCAAAACGCTATCGCGCACTTTAGCTGGAAAGATATCGATGTGGCCCATGAAACCCCAAAGCCCCTTCAGTTTTGGGCGCGGGATTTATAGATCCGATATTTCCGTCATCGCGGTCAGGAAACTGCGCACTTCGTCCATTGTGTTGTAGTGACACATGGAAACCCTGACACAATCGCTCCAACCCAGCGGATCAAGGACATTGCCAGAATAATGATCCGCCTTGCGCGTATGAGTCCGAATGCCGCGTTCGTTTAGCGCCGTTACAATTTCGGCAGAGGTCCTGCCTTTGATCCGAAACGACACCATTCCTTTGCGATTGGGGTTATCAAGCCCGCCGATGATTTCGACGTTTGTCATTTCCGCCAACCCTGACAGATTTCCGATGCCTTGGATCATTGCATCGCATAGTGCCTTTTCATGGGCCAAAATCGCCTTGCCCGCGCCAATCAGGCGTTCGCGACGATTTTCGGACGGGGCGGTTTGTGCACCCAACCAGTCAAGATAGGTGACCACGTCGCTAAATGTTGCATATGATCCTGTATCACGCGTGCCAAATTCCCACGCGGTTTCGGGGCCGCCGATTAATTGTTCATGCGGGGCATGCATAAAACGATCTGATACCCACGCAAATCCATATCCATGTCGGGAAAACATTTTGTAGGGTGAAATTGCATATCCATCGACATCATATGAATCGATGTCCAATGTGCCATGTGCCGCGTTTTGTACGCCATCTACGACAATATAGCATTCAGGAGACACCGCGCGGATCGCGGTGGCAATTGCAGCCACATCCATCCCCATTCCCGTAACAGGGGATGCGTGAAGGATGCAGGCAACACGCGTGTCGGGTGTTACATATTTTGCATAGTCCTCTGCACGGCTTAGGCCCGTTTCATTGTCATGCGGAACGCTGACATACGGGCGGTTGGTGTTCTCTGCCCAGTGTTGTGCAGCACTTCGGGTGGCGGGATGTTCAATGGTTGATCCCAAAATTACGCCGCCCGCTTTGGCTGCGGTGGCGGCATTGCGCACCAAACGGAACAGTAATTCTGTCCCGCTTTCGCCCACAAAAAACTGACCCGACGATGCACCAAACAAATCAGCCGCGTCAGATTTCGCCTTGTTGATCGTATCAACCAACCCATGAGAAGCGACATTGTCCCGCCCTTGGTTGTCGGGGATGGCCGCAAATTTGGTTGATGTTTCAACAACAGAATTCAGTGTCAAAGCACCCCCAGCGTTTTCAAAGAAAATCCGCGATCCCTGAAACGGACAGGTATCCACGTAGGCGAAACGCGCGCGCACCCGTTGCATCAATTGTGGGTCAAGCTCGGTCATTGGTGTCACCTTTTGGGGTTTGAATTGCAGTTAGGATTGATGATGACGCTACGGTCTTTGTCAATTGTCTTGAATGAGTTGGCACCAAATATATGCTGCGATCAAGACAAGGAACGACATTTATGGAAAAAGTCACGATTTTTGAGATGGGCCCGCGTGATGGTCTTCAAAATGAAGCGGCAATGATCAGCACAGCCGATAAAATTGTATTGGTGGATATGTTGTCTGCTTCAGGATTTCAAAAGATTGAGGTGACGAGTTTTGTAAGCCCCAAATGGGTTCCTCAAATGGCAGATGCGCATGATGTTTTGATGGGTATTAAACGCAACGCGAACGTACGCTATGCGGCACTCACCCCAAATATGCGCGGTTTTGACGGTGCGATGGCAGCAAACGCGGACGAGGTTGCCATTTTCGGATCCGCATCAGAAGGGTTTTCGCAAGCAAATATTAATTGCCCCATTGCTGAAAGTTTCGAACGCTTTTCCCCAATAATGGTCGCAGCGAAATCTCGGGGGATACCCGTGCGCGGTTACGTGTCATGCGTCACGGATTGTCCTTATGACGGACCAACCGACCCAGCCAAGGTGGCCTATGTGGCGGGGCGACTGATGCAGATGGGATGTTATGAAATATCACTGGGTGACACCATTGGTGCGGGAACGCCCAAGACGATTGACGCAATGCTGCGTGCTGTGCTGAGTGAGGTGCCACCGACGCATCTTGCTGGGCACTACCACGACACACAGGCGCGTGCGTTGGATAATATTAAGGTATCTTTGGATCATGGGTTGCGCGTTTTTGATGCGGCTGTGGGTGGTTTGGGCGGTTGCCCCTATGCGCCAGGTGCCAAAGGAAATGTTGCGACCGAAGCGGTGAACGATTTATTGCTGTCGTTGGGGTTTGAAACTGGGTTGGACATGGCACAACTAAAGGCCGCTGCCAATTTTGCAAAGGGGTTGCGAAATGATACATGACTATTCAACCATCAGTGTCCAAATGGATGAACGAGGCGTTGTTTCCCTGCGTCTTGATCGCGCGGAAAAGAAAAATGCCCTATCCGCGTTGATGATTGAGGAGTTGACGCATTTCGCATCTAATCTGCCCAAAGGCGCACGCGTCGTTTTGTTATCTGGCGCAGGTGATGTGTTCTGCGCAGGCGGCGATTTGGGGTGGATGAAGGCACAGATTGATGCTGACCGCGCAACCCGAATGCACGAGGCACGCAAACTTGCCATGATGCTAAACGCACTGAACGAATTGGATGCCCCGTTAATCGGCCGCGTTCACGGTGGTGCCTTTGGTGGTGGCATCGGAATATGTTGTGTCTGCGATTGCGTGATTTCAGAACAGGGGACGAAATTTGGCCTAACTGAAACGCGCTTGGGTTTGATCCCCGCAACGATATCTCCATATGTCATCGCCCGCATGGGCGAAGGGCAGGCGAGACGCGTATTTATGTCTGCCCGAATTTTTTCAGCCACGGAAGCGAAAGAATTAGGAATCGTTTCACGCGTCGCTGCAGGTGACGATTTAGACGCCCAAATCGAGGCCGAAGTTGCCCCGTATCTATCGGTTGCGCCCAATGCCGTTGCGGCATCAAAAAGATTGGCGCGATCACTGGGGCCGAAAATTACCCCTGATATTATTGACATGACAATCCAAGCGCTTGCTGACACGTGGGAAGGTGAAGAAGCAGAGCATGGAATTTCAGCATTCTTGGGTAAAACCAAACCCCGCTGGATGCTCTAAGTCTTACACGAACCTTAGGGTGATAATAATATCCGCTCTAGATGTCGACGGAATGTGTCTTTGATCGGACTTGGCCGACCTGTGTCATCGTCCACTTGGACTTGTACAAAAAATCCTTCGGCAAATGCAGCGTTTTCTTCGTTGCGAAATAAACCAATTTCATAGGTCCAAGAGGTGCGTCCGATTTTTGAAACCCTCAGACCCGCATGAACCGTATCAGGATATCGCGCCTCAGCAAAATAGGTGCATCCGCTTTGGACCACCATGAATTTGACGTCATCAACATCGAAAAAGCCTCGATCGCGCTGCCAATTGGTGACGGCCGTATCAATCAGGGAATAATGAACGATGTTGTTCATGTGACCATAGGCGTCATTATCCTCCCAACGGGTCTGAAGGGTTTGGAAATCGTAATATGCGGAACGGGGGCTCGGGCCTGATTTTGACATGACTTCTCCTCTCTGCAAACTCTGCATAAAAGCCAATTCAAATCAAGCGACGTTAAGTTCTGCAATTTGGGCATTGTGTTCTGGGGATTTGCGGAAAATATTGGGGCAACTTAGGAGAATACTATGGATATTACAAAAGATCACGTGGCAATCGTTACGGGCGGTGCATCGGGACTTGGCGCAGCAACGGTTGCTGCACTGCGTGATGCAGGTGCACAGGTGGTTATTTTTGATATGAATGCTGATATGGGCGAAGAACACGCAACCGCGACGGGTGCATCATTCATGCGTGTCGACGTTTCAAATGCGGATGAGGTCGCCAAATCAATCGAGCAGGTTGTGGCGGATCATGGCGCATTGCATATCGCGGTAAATTGCGCGGGCATTGGTCCTGCTGCAAAAACAGTATCCCGCGGTGAGGCGCATCCGCCAGAGTTGTTTTCAAAAACCATTGGCGTGAACCTGATCGGGTCGTTCAACGTGGCCTCGATTGCCGCGAAACACATGGCACTGAATGACCCTGTCACTGTGGATGGGGGACGTGGTGTGATTGTCAACACAGCGTCCGTTGCGGCCTATGAGGGCCAAGTGGGTCAGGTCGCCTATGCCGCATCCAAGGGGGGCATCGTTGGTATGACCCTGCCGATGGCACGCGATCTGTCACAGTTGGGTATTCGCGTTGTTTCAATTGCACCCGGTCTGTTCCTGACCCCCTTATTGGAGAGCCTACCGCAAGAGGTTCAGGACAGTTTGGGCGCGCAGGTTCCGTTTCCATCGCGTTTGGGTGCGCCTGCGGAATATGCAAAGATGGTGCGTCACATTATTGATAATGACATGCTGAACGGTGAAACGATCCGCCTTGATGGCGCAATCCGGATGGCACCACGCTGATTATTGAAAATCTAAAGTAAGATAGAGGGGTGGCGTGTTTCCGCCACCCTAGAACATCCAAGTTTTTTAGGTGCCGCGGATCATGCGGAAAAAGCTGGACGCAAGCCACCCCGCCAAAATTGCAATCGCCAATGATAGCAGTCCGTAAATCAAGGGCTGTTGACGAGAAAGATTGTAAAGGAAACGTTCCAAACCAACCTTTTTCACGTCGATGGTCGTTTCAAATTCGCTGACAACCTGTCCGTCACGGGTCAGGAAAATACGCGTGAAATAATCACCTTCGGTCAGGTTTGCGGGCATATCAACTGATGTTCTGAACAAAGTTTCCTGATCCACCAGTACCGAATTTTCCGACCGTTTATAGAGGTCCTGTGATTTACGAATACGGACCACCGCATCGGTAAATGCAGGGGCGTCCGTGATTGTCATAGGGGCACCAACCGAGCGGATTGCGCGTTCAATGGAAATCTGGTGACGCAAATCTTCGGTATCTTTCAGGATACGGTTCAATGGTGCGCTGGTTGCAATCGCGTAAAAGCTGGGTGCGGCATCAACGTCGACGGTCTCTGTGTTCACCCAAATGCCAAATCTGCGTTCCTTGCGGTGTACGGCAACGGGTTCTGATGGGCCGGCAATCGTAACGATGACTCCCAGTTCCCCCTCTGGAATGGCGCTTTCGCGTTTGATGGCACCAAAGACAAGGATGTTTGACCCATCAAATGTGGCGGTGATGGCCACTTCATCCTGGCTCATCCCCAATACGATTTCTTCGCTGGAAGCGAAGAGAGGGATCATACACAAAAGGAAGGCCAAAACGCGCATCAATGGCCCCCTGCTGCGCCAAGGGAATAAAGTTCGCTTGGTTCAATCAATAGGTCCAAAGCAAGTTTAAAGCAAACTGCCAAAACCATCATTGCCAGCAGAATACGCAGTTGTTCTGCGCGTAGGCGTGTTCCGATTTGCGTGCCAATTTGTGCGCCAATTACGCCGCCCACCAACAACAACACAGCCAGCGCCATATCCACGGTATAATTCGTTGTTGCGTGCAACAGAGTTGTAAAACCTGTGACGAAAATGATTTGGAATAGGGATGTCCCCACAACAACCTTGGTCGGCATACCCAGCAAATAAATCATCGCAGGCACCATAATGAACCCGCCTCCAACACCCATGATTGCGGATAGGATCCCAACGAACAATCCCACAACCAATGGCGGCAATACCGAGATATAAAGACCAGAAGTGCGGAAACGTGTTTTGAACGGCAGCGCCTGCATCCAACCGCGCTGACGGCGTGTGGTTGTAACGGTTGCGTTTTTGCGCGATTTGCGCAGCGCATTCAGGCTTTCGACAAACATAAGCGACCCGATAACGCCCAAAAAGACAACGTAGCACAGTTTGACCAACAGATCGACTTGTCCCTGCGCTTTTAGGTAGTTGAATATCACAACACCAACTGCGGCCCCGGTCAGACCGCCGATCAACAGCACCGTTCCCATTTTGAAATCAACGGTTTTTCGCCTGAAATGGGCCAGCACACCAGAGAAGGAAGAGGCAACAATTTGGTTCGCCTCGGTCGCGACAGCCACAGCAGGTGGGATGCCGATGAAGAACAAAAGTGGCGTCATCAGAAAGCCACCGCCAACCCCAAACATACCTGACAAAACACCAACAATTCCCCCTAGTCCAAGAAGGAGAAAGATGTTTACAGAAACTTCGGCAATGGGCAGGTAGATTTGCATGAGCATCCCTAGCGCAAGACATT
>JAKMGV010000290.1 GCA_022424725.1 Paracoccaceae bacterium | reverse complement strand
CAATCTTTGTGGTTGCGAATGAATTTTTGGATGCGCTACCCATCCAACAATATGTGCGTGTTGGCGATGTTTGGCATGAACGTTTAATCGGAGCGCAGGACAATCAACTTGGCTTTGGTCTTTCACCCGTTGCGCAGACGGGTGATTATCTGCAAACGCGTTTGGGCGATACACAGGACGGCGATATTGTTGAGGTATCTGAGGCCACGCAAAGCACGATTGGTCTGCTCAGCAAACATATCCAAGCACACGGGGGATGTGCGCTGATCATCGATTATGGGGGTTGGACGTCAAAGGGGGATACACTGCAGGCGGTGGTGGATCATAAATATGCGGACGTGCTGCACGCCTTGGGGGATGCAGACCTAACCGCACACGTGGATTTTGAACAAATTGCGACTGCCAGTCGGTGCCAGGTTTCCAAAATGTGCACCCAGCAGGATTTGTTAGAACGCCTGGGCATTTCCCATCGCACCCAAACACTGGTGACCAGTGCCGCAAATGAGGCACAAAAAAATGATGTCATTTCGGCCTATCGCCGCTTGACCCACGAAGAAGAAATGGGAACATTGTTCAAAGCAATATCCCTATTCCCCCAAAATGGCCCCTGCCCCGCTGGATTTGAAGCATGACCCTGAAACGCATCAAAAGCCCAAATTTAGTGCATGTAAATCACGGGTATTATACGCGTTTGGGTGGGGCTTCATCGGGAATTTTTAGTGGGTTGAATTGCGGCATTGGATCCAGTGATCAACGCGAAATCGTTGAAATAAATCGTACCCGCGTTGCCGAGGATATGGCGGGCAATGCCTCTAATCTAATCGCGCTGCATCAATTTCACTCTGCCAAAGTGGTGACAGTCGATGATACATTCACGGAACGTCCACATGCGGATGGCGTTGTCAGCAATCGCAAGGGCGACATCCTAACGATCCTGACCGCAGATTGCCAACCCGTGCTGTTTCATGATCCAAACGCAGATGTGATCGGAGCCTGCCACGCAGGTTGGAAAGGTGCGCTTGCGGGCGTCATTGGCGCGACGGTTGAAGCGATGATCGAATTGGGCGCAAAACGGGAAAACATAAATGCAGCAATCGGGCCGTGTATTTCGCAATCCGCATATGAAGTTGGCGCTGAATTTCGCGATCAATTTATATCACATGATCCGACATTTGAATCGTTTTTCGTTCAAGGCGCGCAAAAGGAAAAATTCCAATTCGATCTGCCTGCCTTTGGCCTTTATACTCTGAATCAAGAAGGGATCAAAAGCGCACATTGGATCCACGAATGCACCTATTCTAACGAGGAATATTATTATTCCTATCGCAGAACAACACATCGTGGCGAAGCCGATTATGGCCGCCTGATTTCCTGTATTGCACTATAGTTACGATTGTTTGGTCAGGCGTTCTTCTAGGACTTCAAATGGGACGCCAGGATCATCTTTGGACCCACGAATAACAAGTGATGTTTTGACCGATCCCACATTTTCGGCGCACAGCAAGTCCTCTGTCAGGAAACTTTGAAAGGTGCTGAGATCTGGCGCTACGCATTTCAGCATGAAATCAACTTCGCCATTCAACATATGGCATTCCCGTACCAACGGCCATTCGCGGCAGCGGCCCTCAAATGCACGCAGGTCCGATTCTGCCTGACTTTGCAAACCGACCATCGCAAACACCTGCACCTCAAACCCCAACGCACGGGCATCCACCTGCGCATGGTATCCGTTGATGAACCCCTGCTCTTCCAATGCGCGAACACGACGCAGGCAGGGTGGCGCAGAAATCCCAACACGTTTTGCCAATTCAACGTTTGTCATTCTGCCATCGGCTTGCAATTCAGCAAGAATAAGGCGGTCAATCGGATCTAAACGTGTTAATGGCATCATGTACTCCCAAGTTGCAGGATCAATACCTGACGGGCACAGCATGCGCAACAATATTTCACAATGACGCAATAATATTGTTTGTTATTTTTCAGTCACTATTCCGCGCGATGGGTTTCCTCTGCCTATTGTTATGATTATATATGCGTAAAATTCTCTGATCTGGGGACACAGAATATTATGTCAGACACACGTCATACAAAAGTTTTAATCGTCGGCTCTGGACCTGCGGGATACACCGCGGGCGTTTATGCAAGCCGCGCGATGTTAGAACCAATTTTGGTCCAAGGGATGGAACCCGGCGGCCAATTAACCACCACAACCGAAGTTGAAAACTGGCCCGGTGATACCGAAGTTCAAGGCCCCGATTTGATGGTTCGGATGGAGGCACATGCATCCGCAATGGGGTGCGAGATTATCGGTGACATGATCAATAATCTTGATTTGTCCAAACGCCCCTTCACCGCAACAGGGGACAGTGGCGCGATTTACACCGCCGATGCCGTTATCTTGGCAACTGGTGCACGTGCGAAATGGTTGGGCCTTCCCTCGGAAGAGGCGTTTAAGGGGTTTGGCGTATC
>JAKMGV010000098.1 GCA_022424725.1 Paracoccaceae bacterium | reverse complement strand
GATTATTATCCGTTTAGCCATGAATTCCTTGGCGAAACCGCGACCCGCATTATTAACGAGGTCAAAGGCATCAACCGCGTCACCTATGACATCACATCAAAACCTCCAGGTACGATTGAGTGGGAATAAATTGAGCGCTAATCCCCTGCGGCCCTGATTGCGGCCTGACATTGGATATGGGTTGTGTCATAAACGGGAACACCTGTGTTTTGGGCGTTGAGCAGAAGGCAAACTTCGGTACAGCCCAAAATCACGGTATCAGCGCCCTGGGCCTTTAGGCGATTCAAAATGTCCAAATAGACAGCTTCACTTTCAGCGGTGGCGATATTTTTGCACAACTCGTCAAAAATAATGTTGTTAATCACGTCCTGTTCAGTGGTATTTGGCACAATTGGATTAAGGCCATTGTCGCGCAAAATATCCAGATAAAACGCCTCTTGCATCGTGAATTTTGTTGCGAAAAATGCGGGGCGCTTTGAACCACCTGCCAAAACCGCCGCGGCTGTGGCCCCGGCGATATGAATAAAGGGTAAATCAATGCCTTGCGTGATTTGATCCTTAAGTTTGTGCATCGTGTTTGTTGCCAAAACAATCAACTCTGCCCCGCCGGCTGCCAACAATTTCGCCTCGGCATGCAAAACATCGCCAATGGCCGTCCAATTTCCATCGTTCATATGCTGGGCAAGCGGTGCAAAATCCACAGATCGGATCAAGAGATTGGGGGAATGCAAGCCGCCCAATTCCGACTGCGTAAGCGTACAGAGTGTTTGGTAATATATCTGCGTTGAGGCGGAAGACATCCCGCCCAAAATGCCAATCTTTTTCACCTGCACCTCCTTAATTTGTTGCACCATAGGCGGAAAGTGGCGACCCATGTCAATGCGTGGAGTTATATCCTAGCGCATCGTTTCCTAGATTAAGATCGTGATGTGTCGGCAAAACAAGGGGATGTGGAATGCAACAATCGGGAACACCTGCGCCAGCGGCGCGTTATAGCGTTTTGGGCAAGCTCTTCCACTGGGGCTTTGTCGCGATCTTTGCCTATGGGATTTACAAACAGGTGGATAACATCAGCCAATTGGCCGATGGCACGATTTTGCGGTTTGAGATGATTTTTGCAGCACTCTTTCTGATCCTGCTTGGGGCGCCGTTTTTCTATATGTCGCGCATGCAATCCTCGGCCCTGCCTGAAAACACACATGCCTTGCAAAAGCTTGGGGCCAAGGTTGTGCATTACGGGATGTATGTATCGGTGGGGTTGATTGCGGCCTCTGGCCTGATCATCGGCGCGCTCTATACGCATTTTGGGCCAGAGGGTCTGTTGATCAGTGTTGCACTTTTCTTCCACGAAACATCTGTTACGGCCAGTTATTGGTTGATCGGCTTGCATATCGCAGCCGCCCTGTATCATCGATTTCTGCGCGATGGGGTGTGGAGCGCGATGGTCCCCATTTGGCGTGAATGATCAGCCGCCAAACAAAATCATATGCATTGTGCGCCCCGGCAAGAACGTGAATGCCCCTGTGATCAACAAGGCCATCACATAAAGGTTCTGCATCCAACGACGGTGCGCATTTATGCGCCGATCTTTCGCCGCGCGGATCGCCATATAGAGCGACCAAAGCGTAAAAATGCTCAGCAAATGAATGGGGCTGAACGCACCAACCAGGCGGATTTCGTGGATAAAAAACGAACTTAGCGCAACAATGGCCATCAGGGCCACCCAAATATACCCAATAATGCGGTGAACGCGCGCCCCTTTTCGCATCCACAATTGTGCGGCCCCAATGATCACCGCGGCAAAGGCCGCCAGCGCGTGATGGGGAATTGGGGGTGCTTGTTCAAATAAAATTTCCAAGAACCCTATCCTTTACTCTTTACCTGTGGGCCATGCCCCGCCACAGTAAGCACATAATTTGGATTGATATTAAAGGTTCAAATTGGTCGGATAATTTTGGTTAAGGGAATTGGTATGCAGGTCTTTGGAGATCGTTCATCGGGGAATTGTTATAAGATTGAGTTATTCTGTTCTATTTTGAAAATTGACCACGATTGGGTGGATATTGATGTTTTGGCAGGAGATACGCACAAAGCCGTATTCAGAAAATTGAACCCCAATGGAAAAATTCCATTTGTAACCCTGCACGATGGCAACACACTGGCTGAATCAAATGCGATTTTGGGCTTTTTGGCCGAAGGCACCCCTTGGCTTCCTCCATCAGGGATCAAACGCGCCAAAACATATGAGTGGTTGTTTTTCGAACAATACAGTCACGAACCCTTTGTCGCGGTGGCGCGGTTTATTCAGTATTATCAAAAAATGCCTGCCGAACGCATGGCGGAATATAAAGAATGTCATGTTCATGGGACGCATGCGCTGACTGTTATGGAACACAACTTGGTAAAACACGGGTTTTTCGGCGGACATGATCCCAGCATCGCGGATATCGCCTTGTTCGCCTATACCCATGTCGCGGATCAGGGTGGATTTGAATTGCAGAAATATCCCGCAATTACCCGCTGGCTTGACGACATGAAATCGATACCTGGATACACACCCATCACTGAACGTATTGATTGAATTCTCTTGACTTTCGCACGCGGAAACTTCCTTTCTGATCCTACAGGCAGGAGATTTCATGAGTACACAAAATATACCCAAGGCCGTGGCCTATATGACGGGCGCAATTGGCTCCTTCTCCGCGATGGCCGTTGCGGGGCGTGAAGTAAGCTTTGAACTCGATACATTTGAAATCATGATGTACCGCAGCTTTGTTGGGATCGCGGTGGTTTTGGCGCTGGGGTGGTATTTTGGCACATTGGGGCAAATCACACGGCGGCACATGGGGACCCATTTCACGCGTAATTTGGCACATTTTACGGGGCAAAACCTGTGGTTTTATGCGGTTACGGTGATCCCGCTGACGCAACTTTTTGCATTGGAATTTACGAACCCAATTTGGGTGTTAGTGCTGTCGCCGATGGTTTTGGGTGAACAATTAACGCGCATGCGGGTTCAGGCCGCGGTGATGGGGTTTGCGGGAATTTTGATCATCACCCGCCCGTGGGAATTTGGGATCAGCTTTGGTGTGACAACGGCCGCCTTATCAGCCGTGGCATTCGCATGGACCACCTTGATGACCAAAAAACTAACCCGCACAGAAACCGTGACATGCGTTTTATTTTACCTCACCGTGATGCAGGCGGTGTTCGGGGTGATTTGTGCGGGGTATGATGGCGATATTGCCGTTCCATCGATGACCGCCCTGCCCTATGTCATGGTGATTGCGCTGTGCGGATTGCTTGCGCATTTTTGCATCACCTCTGCCCTTGCCTTGGCGCCTGCCACGGTTGTCATCCCTGTGGACTTTGCCCGCCTGCCGGTGATTGCAGTCATTGGAATGTTGGCTTATGGTGAGGCGCTCGACATTATGGTTTTGGCTGGGGCGGTTTTGATCTTTGTCGGCAATTATAGCAACATCCTTCATGAAACCCGAGGTCAGTCATGATTTTCAACAGCGCACTGGATTGGCAAAACGCGGTACAAAAGCGTGTCGTTTTGTTTGGCATGTCAGGATTGGGGAAAACCCATGTTTCAAATATGCTGCGTGCCTCGGGCGATTGGTTTCACTATTCCATCGATTACCGCATTGGCACCCGCTACATGGGCGAGTTTATCGAAGATAGCTTCAAACGAGAGGCGATGGGCAACCCGTTTCTGCGCGACCTGTTGATGAGCGATAGCATCAAAATCACATCCAACATCACCTTTGATAACCTTGCCCCCCTATCCACCTATCTGGGCAAACCGGGGCGCGCGAATAAAGGGGGCCTATCCATCGAAGAATATCGCAGGCGTCAGGCACAACATCACCGCGCCGAGGTCGAAGCCCTGCTGGATACACCCTATTTCATCGAACGTGCGCGACACATTTATGGATATGATCATTTTGTCTGTGACAGCGGTGGATCAATTTGCGAGGTGGTGGATCCAGCAGATCCGAATGATCCCGTGCTGTCGTGCCTATCACAATGTGCGCTAATGGTTTGGATCGAAGGATCGGACGCGCACACAGATGAATTGATCAAACGCTTTGATCGTGCCCCAAAACCCATGTGTTATCAGGCATCCTTCCTTGATGCCAAATGGACTGCGTACCTTGCGGAAAACGGGGTTGCCGCGAATGATGTTGATCCCGATAATTTCGTGCGCTGGACATATGCACAGGCCATGGCACACCGCCAACCGCTCTATAGTGGCATGGCGAACTGGGGTGTTAAGGTCACCGCTGATGAAGTCGCGGCCGTCACTACGCCCGATCAATTTGATGTGATGATCGCAAATGCCCTTGAGCGTCGCACATAACCGCTCTACCTCTAATTGAAACCTAGGAAAAATATCGATGCCCATTAAGATTCCAGAAAACCTGCCTGCCTATGACGTGCTGACGCACGAGGGCGTGATGGTTATGTCGGACAATCAGGCATCACGTCAGGATATTCGCCCGCTGCGCATTGCGTTGCTAAACCTAATGCCGCGCAAAATTCAAACGGAAATCCAATTTTCCCGCCTGATTGGGGCGACACCGTTGCAAATCGAATTGACGCTTATCCGGATGAGCGATCACCAATCCAAAACCACCGCTGCCGAGCATATGACAAGCTTTTACCGCCCCTTTAATGAGGTTGCAGAAAGTGGCGAAAAATTCGACGGGTTGATCATTACGGGTGCCCCCATCGAACATCTGCCGTTTGAAGAGGTGACCTATTGGGACGAGCTGCGCCAAATCATGGATTGGACACAAACCCACGTCCATTCCACCTTTGGCGTGTGTTGGGGCGGTATGGCGATGATCTATCATCTGCACGGCATCAACAAACGCATGCTGGATGCCAAGGCATTTGGATGTTTTCGTCATGACAATTTGGTCGCCGCATCGCCCTATTTGCGCGGGTTTTCGGACAATTTTGTCATCCCCGTTAGCCGCTGGACCGAGATTGAACAAAGTGACGTTGATGCAAACGCAGATCTGAAAACGCTGCTGGGCAGTGCCGAGGTCGGCCCCTGTTTGATCGAGGATGCGAAACATCGCGCGCTGTATATCTTTAATCACTTTGAATACGACAGCGAGTCGTTGAAACAGGAATATGATCGGGATGTTGCAAACGGAACGCCGATCAATGTGCCGCAAAATTATTACCCCGATGATGATCCCAGCCACCCCCCATTGAACAGATGGCGTTCACATGCGCATCTGCTTTATGGAAACTGGGTCAATCAGATTTACCAAACCACACCCTATGATTTGAATGAAATTGGCGCTTAAACTCTTTATCCTAACCCTCGCCCTCGCAGTATTGGGCACCTATGTAATTGCCAAGCTACGCGAGGCGCGGATCGAAGCACGCTATCCCCAAATTGGCCAAACGGTTCAGGTCAATGGAAAAAACATTCAAGCCTATGTGACAGGATCAGGGCCCGATTTGGTGATGATCCATGGATCAAGTGGAAATATGCGTGATTTGATCCTAGCACTTGAGGATACACTTGCCCCGCATTTCCGCATTATTATATTTGATCGCCCCGGATTGGGGTATAGTGACAGGCTATCTTCAGATGGGGATACATTCATTGATCAGGCGATGATCCTGAGGGATGCGGCAAAACAATTAGGTGCCGAAAAACCCATCGTTTTGGGGCATTCATTGGGTGGGATTATTTCAATGGCCTGGGCCACACAGGCGCCTGATGATCTCTCCGCATTGGCCTTGATCTCGCCTGTGATCATGCCCTTTGATACGCCGACCAGCACCTATTACAAAATGAACAAACACCCGCTCATCGGGCCATTTATCAATCATTTCATCGGAGCCTTTCATTACGAAGGGGCCATTCAAAATGGATTGGATGAGGTGTTCACACCCGATCTCCCGCCTGCGGGTTATCGCGATGGGATGGGCGTTGAATTGGTGCTGCGCCCCAACACAATTCAAAGCAATGCCCGACAGCGCAATCAAATCCATGAACAAATCCGCGCGCTTGAGGCACAATATGATCGCGTCGCCGTGCCCATCGAAATTCTGCACGGGGCATTGGACACCACGGTTTCCCCCAAAATCCATGCCGAGGGGCTAAAAAACCGCCTGAAGGATGTCAATGTCACGATTTGGCCCGACCAAGGCCACATGCCCCATCATTTCAAACAGGCTGACATTTTAGACGCAGTTCAGCGGCTTCAATCACGCATCACATTGAAACAGAAAAACTAAATCGCCATATTCACCAAAAGAGGAGAGGTCATGAAATCTCCATTTGACGGTGAAATTAGCGCATATTTCAAATCAAATGCACCAGAGGATGTGCGACAGGCCATCAAAGGCGCAACCAAAGGTGTCATGCTGGACCCCGCCTTTCCGCACCGAAATCGGTTGAAAAAGAAGCCGTACCAAACAAACTATGATGCCCTGCAAATCGAATTGGCCAAATTCCAAAGCTGGGTCAAAGAGACCAACCAACGTGTTGCGATCATTTTTGAACGCCGTGACGCCGCAGGAAAAGGGGGCGCAATCAAACGCCTACGTGAAAATCTGAACCCCCGTGTGGCCAAGGTGGTGGCCCTATCCAAACCAACTGAAGAAGAACAAGGGCAATGGTATTTCCAACGCTATATCAACCATTTGCCCA
>JAKMGV010000097.1 GCA_022424725.1 Paracoccaceae bacterium | reverse complement strand
TTGAACAAGGCGCTTTGATCGGAACAATCATCAAACCTTCAATCGGGCTAAATGCCACTGAAACCGCACAAATGGTGCAAAATTTGTGTGATGCGGGGATTGATTTCATCAAGGATGACGAACTTCAAGCCGATGGAGCTGTCTGCCCATTTGAAGAGCGCGCGATCGAAGTGATGAAGGTGATCAATGCACATCACAAAAAGATGGGCAAAAAGGTGATGTTTGCGTTCAATATTTCAGGCACGATTGAGCAGATGGCAGCCCGCCATGACATGGTCCACGAGTTGGGGGGCACCTGTGTGATGGTCAGTTTGAATGCCGTCGGCCTTGCAGGGTTATTGTGGTTAAACAGCTATTCCAAACTGCCAATCCATGCCCATCGCAATGGTTGGGGCGCGTTGTCGCGGGCCGAGATTTTGGGGTGGGAATACCCTGCGTGGTCGAAAATTTGGCGGCTTGCGGGTGCAGATCACCTGCATGTAAACGGCCTTCAAAACAAATTTAGCGAACCTGACGACAGCGTAGTACGCTCGGCCAAGTCGGTGCAAACCCCCCTCTCTGACAAACATCCACATATTGCAATGCCTGTTTTTTCATCGGGTCAAACGGTGGTTCAAGTGGGCGATACCTTTGAGCGCGTGGGAAGTGCAGATTGCATCTATGCCGCAGGTGGCGGAATTTTGGCACACCCTGATGGCCCCAAGGCCGGCGTGATTGCCCTGCGTCAGGCGTGGGACTGCGCGATCAGTGGTGCCGAGCGTGAACGCTTTGCTGAAACGCATCCTGAATTCAAAACAGCGCTAAAAGCCTTTTCAAAATGAGCATTGAACAAAAGACACCCCTTGTTGGATGGATCGGGGACGATTTCACAGGCTCTGCCGCAACGCTTGAGGTTATGGCCTTTGCTGGGCTGCGCGCGATTTTGTTTGTCGATCTTCCGCGCCCCGAACAACTCTCTGAATTTACGGATGTGCAGGGGATCGGAATTGCCACCACATCGCGCAGTCAAACACCCGAATGGATGGCCGAACATCTGCCCAAATATTTCGAATTTCTACGTGATCAAAAGGTATCGATCGCTCATTACAAAGTCTGTTCAACCCTGGACAGCGCACCCCATGTCGGGTCGATTGGGTGCGCCATTGATATCGCGCAAAATACGTATCACAGCCGTCATGTCCCTGTTTTAATCGCGGCCCCAAAAATGCGGCGTTATCAGGCGTTTGGCCATTTATTCGCCGCAGCTGGTTCGGATGTTGTGCGCATTGACGAACACCCAACCATGGCTCACCATCCCGTGACCCCCATTTCCGACAGCCACGTGGCGCGTCATTTGTCGCATCAAACACAACGACAATTTGCGACACTGTCTGTCGAGGATATTGAGGGCACGGCCCCAGAAACCTTCTTTTCCAACAAGGAGGCAGAAATCATTGCCTGTGACGCGATGTCAGAGGCGCATATGAGCGCGATTGGACAGGCCATTTGGTCAACCCAGCAAAACCCACAATTTGTCGTTGGATCACAGGGCATTGAATATGCCTTAATCAATCACTGGCGCGCACGTGGGTTCATTAATCATCAAAACGCAACCCCCAAGGCCCCTGCTGTGGAACAGCTAATTTGTGTTTCAGGTTCGCTTTCTCCACATACTGCAGAGCAAATCGAATATGCGCAAACTGTGGGTTTTAAGGGGATTTCAGTTGATGCCCGCAACCTGTTGGAAAATACCGAGGATGTTCTGCGTAAAACGCATCAAACCGCGCTGGGTGTTATCGCAGACGGGCAAAGCCCATTGATTTACACGGCCAAGGGTAAACCTGATTTGCATATGGGCCTGAGTGTCGCTGAGAACGCCAAAATTGGTGCGTGTTTGGGACAATTGGTCAAATCCCTGTTGAAGGAAACACAGATCAATCGGGCGATTATTTCAGGTGGAGATACCTCGGGTCATGCGGTACAGCAGCTTGACGTTTTCGCGTTTGAAGCCTTGGCCCCAACCGTCCCAGGCGCTTCATTATTGCGCGCATATTCCAATGACCCCGAACTTGCCAATCTCGAACTTGCTCTCAAAGGCGGGCAAATGGGAACAGTTGATTATTTTGAATGGATCAAACGCGGGGGCGGCCCCGCAAAAGAAAGGAAAAACACATGACAAAAATTGCTCTTATGGGTGCAGGCGGCAAAATGGGTGTGCGCCTTGCCCAGAATTTGAAGGATGCGGGTCAGGACCTCTACCCTGTGGAAATCACGGATGTTGGACGCACACGCCTGCGTGACGAAGTCGGCATTGACGCCGTAGATCAGGCCGAGGCTTTGGCAGATGCAGACGTTGTTTTGATGGCTGTTCCTGATCGTTTGATCGGCAAGATTGCACATACCTTTATTGATCAGCTAAAACCCGGTGCGGCCGTGATCGTTTTGGATGCCGCGGCACCCTATGCAGGTCAAATGCCAGAACGCGCAGATGTGACCTATTTCTGTACGCACCCCTGTCATCCAAATATCTTTGACACGCACGACAGTATCGCTGCGCAAAAAGATTATTTCGGGGGTATTTCAGCGCCCCAAGGGATCGTATGCGCCTTGATCCAAGGCCCCGAGGAACACTATCGCCTGTGTGAAGATATCGCCAAAATCATTTATGCCCCTGTTGCACGTTCGCACCGTTGCACATTGGAACATATCGCCGTTTTGGAACCCGCGTTATCGGAAACTGTTGCGGCAACATTGTCTTTGGCGCTGCGCGACGCGTCAGATCGCGCTGTGTCCATGGGGATCCCCGAGGCTGCGGCGCATGATTTTGTTTTGGGCCACCTGAAAATTGAACTGGCCATTGCATTTGGGATTTTCCCAGAAGGCAAATTTTCAGACGGCGCGTTATTGGCGATTGACCAAGCCAAGTCCGTTATTTTTCAACCAGATTGGTTGGACAAGGTATTTAATTTGGACGCTGTCAAAAAATCAGTCGAAGATATTTGTCACGATTAATGAGCGCCCCTTCCAAACCAAAAAGCCCGCGTCCTGCGACGCGGGCTTTTTTCGTTTCTGTGCCTTACCCTATGGCAGGAATAAGGTGATGATCCCCGGCCAAATCAACAGTACGGCCAAGGCCAACAACTGCAAGCAGATGAACGGCAAGAACCCGCGGAAGATGTCGGTCAGTGATATGTTATCTGGTGCCACTGATTTCAGATAAAATGCCGCTGGCCCAAAGGGTGGAGACAAAAAGCTTACCTGCATGTTCATACAGAACAAAACACCAAACCAAACTGCAACCTGACGTGGTTCCAGCTCACCGATGAACCCAAGATCTTCTACAGGTAGTTTCATCACGATTGGCAAAAAGACGGGCATCACCAACAACACAATGCCAACCCAATCCATGAACATGCCCATGATCAGGAAAATCACCATCATGACCAAAATAATACCCATGGCAGGCAATTCGGTTCCCACAATCAGGTTCGCCACATATGTCGGACCACCCACAAGCGTATAGGCCGCAGCCAGGGCCGCAGCCCCGATTGTGACCCAAATGATCGTGCCCGTGGATTTCAGTGTCCGCATGACCGCATCCCAAACGATTTCCATCGTCATTTCACGGCGGATCAGACCAATGACGAAAACCGCAATGACGCCCATACCAGCGGCCTCGGTGATGCCAGTGATACCGCCATAGATGGACCCCAAAACAACACCAATCACCACAGTTGGCGCAATCAGGCCTTTGCCCATCTCCCAACCGACGTTTGTGCGTTCAATGCCAACAACAAACCGAATGATAATCAACGCAAGGATAAAGGCTCCAACAATATATGGAATATCGCTAACCATCCCAAGGAAAATGGGATCAACGCCTTCGGTCACGGTGTTTTGCTCAAGTACTGTAAAGAACATCGCACGCGCAAACAGCACACCTGAGATCCACATGGACAATCGGGACACAAACCCTAAGAACATCAAACGTTTTTCTGAACTTTCAGGATCGCCTGGCTCAGGTTCGGGCAACGGCGCTTTTGACGGATCAAGGCGTGTAGTGATAATGATATAGACGATAAAGAATGACGCCAACATAAAGCCCGGCAAAAACGAGGCCGTGAAGAGCGCCTTAATCGATGTTTCGGTAATCAGACCGTAGAAGATCAGAACAATTGACGGCGGGATCATCGTACCCAAAGAGCCCGATGCACAAATTGTCCCGATCGCAAGGTTTTGATTATATCCCAAACGCAACATCTGAGGCAGCGCGATCAGGCCCAATAGAACCACCTCGCCCCCAATGATCCCCGACATCGCCGCCATAATCACCGCCATGATCGAGGTGACAATTGCGATACCACCACGGGTCCGTGACAGCCAAATATTCAACGACGAATACATGTCACGCGCAATGCCAGATCGTTCAAGTAAGGCCGCCATAAATATGAACAACGGCACCGATATCAGAACATAATTGGTCATTTGCCGATAAACGGCCTGTCCCAGAACCGCAAAGGGTCCACGCCCAAAGTTTGAGAACAAGAGATCAGGGCCGAATTTCATAACAAGCGTGGCCACAGCCAGAATTGCAGACGCAAATCCAAGCGGCATCCCAATCGCCAACAAGAAAAACATGCCAAGTAGCAGGATTAAAGAGATTGTACCAACGTCGAACATGTTAGCCCTCCAAAGTGCGACGAATATTTTCGATCTCGGTTTGATCGATTTCGTCTTCTGGGGAATGAGTTGTGTCTTTGTTCCAATCCGCAATCAGATTTGAAATCGCCTGAATGGTCACCAAGATGATTAAAATCAGAATAGCTGGTTTCAAAGTTGCCGGGATTGGGGGATTCCATGCGGTTCCGTATTTCTCCATCCGAGTAAACTTAAGCACGGCTTCGTTGTAACCGCCCCAAACCATACAGAATGTGAACAACACGATTAAAGAAACAGAAAGCGTATCCGCCGTCTTTTTCAGCCAGCGTGGGAACATATCATAAATGATGTAAATGCGAATGTGGCTGCGTTGCTGCATGGCATAAAGCCCCGCCAACAAGAAAATGAACGATGCAATCCACAGCGACATTTCATTGGCCCACAATGTTGGCGCGCTAAACACATAGCGCGAAATCACCTCAAAAAGCATGACGACTTCGATCGCGATGATGGCAATCATCGCAAGGCGGGAACACATCAATGAAAAGATATCAAAGGGCCCACTGCGTTCAATTTCGATCACGCCGCGAATATCAGACAAGTAAATCGACCAAAGCGCTATAGTGCCTGCAATAAGATACAGGATCAAAACGGCCCACACGCCTCCCTCAGGACGCAACATTTCGTACATCCCGATACCGCCGAAAAACATGCGCATAAACACCATGATAACGAATACCGCGATTGTTATCGCGCTGCTCAGCTGGGCCAATCGCAAAATCACATTGCGCGCACCGCCAAGCCATACACTCTCGCTCTCCATCTTTCCTCCCAAGGTTTTTTATTTATTATTTGGTAAAAATGGGCGGACATTCGTTAGTGAATGACCGCCCAAATTCATAAATTTGAGATCGCAAGACTTAGTCCGAGATCAAGCCCAAATCACGAAGATAAGCGCGGTGGCTTGCAACTAGCGCTTTTGCTTCTGGAGTATCCGCAAATTTGTCCCATGCACCTTGCGCACGCGCACGGAATGCCGCGCGATCTTCTGCGCTCCAGTCGTACAATGTCACACCATCGGCCTTAAGCGCTGCTGCTGCTTCTGCATTTTTCTTGTCATTGGACAATGCAGTGTGCAATGACACCTTTTGCATCGCTGTTTCGATAATGCGACGCTCGCCCTCTGTCAGACTGTCCCATACCATCTTATTACACGCTAGGTGGTCTGATGGCATAGAGTGGAAGCCTGGGTATGTTGCATGCTTAACAAGATCATATAGACCCAAGCCAACGTTGTTTGCCAAGCCTGATGCGTCAGCACCGTCGATGATACCTGTTTCAAGCGCTGTAAAGATTTCTGTGAAGTCCATTACGATTGGTGATGCTCCCATCGCCGAGAAAATCTCTGTTTCAAGGCCAGGAGGTGAGCGGAATTTCCAACCCTTTAAATCTTCTGGGCCCGCAAGAGGCTTCGATGATGACATGGACTCCTGACCGTAAATCCACCAACCGATCAACTGCATACCTTCCTTGTTGTATAGCGCTTGTGCGGCGTCATAACCACCGTCACTGTAATACAACCAAGATAGCTGCTGGTAAGGTGTGTCATAGCCACCCATGATGTCGCCAACGAACTGGAACGCAGAGTTTTTACCAGTTTGGTAACCACCACCTGTCATGTCACAGTCTAGGATACCGTTTACCGCGGCATCGAATGTTTCCAAGGTTGCAACAACGGATGATGAGAAAAACATTTCAATATCTAGTGATCCGTTTGACATCACTTCGACATCATCCGCAAACATTTGCGCCAGCTTTCCGGATGGGTGGTCTGCTGCATAGTGAGTTTGGATACGTAGTGTCGTTGCCGCTGACGCTGTGCTTGCGACCAACGCAAGTGCTGCGGCTGATTTAAGTAAAGATGAGAACTTCATAATTCCTCCCTTGGAATTCCTCTATTTCTTTTTATTGTTGCGCCGGGAAGACCCCGAACGATCTGACGCTACCCCCGATTACCTCACCGATCAACATTTTTGGTACCGCTATCATGAATTTATTTAAAAAAAATTTAC
>JAKMGV010000289.1 GCA_022424725.1 Paracoccaceae bacterium | reverse complement strand
GCGTTGTCACATTGGCTGTTAAGCGCATGTTGCCAGGCAACCGCCTAAGCCGCCAAATCATGACCAACCTTCGCGTTTACGCGGGGTCTGAGCATCCGCATGAAGCACAATCACCAGAGGTTTTGGATGTAAAGTCTATGAACCCTAAAAACACACGGGTTGCATCATAATGAGTGAAGAAATCAAATCCTTGGGCGACCTAGAAGCGGTCGCTGGCAGTGCAGAAGCAATTGTTGAAATTGCAGCACCTCGTGAACCCGTCCGTGACGAATTGGGCCGTTCATACGCAACAGGTAAGCGTAAAGACGCCGTTGCACGTGTTTGGATTAAACCAGGTTCAGGCAAAGTCACAGTCAACGGCAAAGAGATGAACGCATATTTCGCGCGTCCTGTTTTGCAAATGATCCTACGCCAACCATTCCAGGTTGCAGGCGTTGAAGATCAATTTGACGTGATGGCAACTGTCAAAGGCGGCGGTCTGTCTGGTCAGGCGGGCGCGGTTAAGCACGGTATTTCAAAAGCGCTTCAGCTTTATGATCCTGCATTGCGTGGCGCATTGAAAGCCGCAGGCTTCCTAACACGCGATAGCCGCGTTGTGGAACGTAAGAAATACGGTAAGCGCAAAGCGCGTCGTTCTTTCCAGTTCTCAAAGCGTTAAGTCGTTTTACAAACAAGATTTACAAAAGGATCCAAATTATTTTGGGTCCTTTTTTTGTTGGGGGGAACACATGCAATATATTTACTTGCTGATTGCCGTTGTGTTTGAAGTATCGGGAACCATGTTGTTACCCGTCAGTCAAAATTTCACGCGCCTGATGCCCACCGCTGCGTTGATTGCATGTTATTCTGCATCGTTTTATTTTCTGACGCTTGCGTTGAACACCATGCCGATTGCGGTGGTTTATGCCACGTGGTCGGGGTTGGGTATATTTCTGATCACAGTGTTTGGATATTTTGTGTTCCAACAATCCCTAGAGTGGCGGGCAATTTTGGGATTGGTGATGATTGTCGGTGGGGTTGTTTTGGTCAACACCTATGCCCCGCATAAATAAATGACGTAGTTTAATCGCGATCGCAACCATAACAGACGGCACCATAAAGCGCCGTCCGCAAATATTTGAACTTAATTGTCTTTCTTCGACATCCGTTTGCGTTCATGCGGGTCAAGGTAGCGTTTGCGCAGGCGGATGGATTCTGGCGTCACCTCAACCAATTCGTCGTCGTTGATATAGGCAATCGCCTCTTCCAATGAAAAGTTGATATGTGGGGTTAGGCGCACCGCATCATCAGACCCAGAGGCGCGCACGTTGGTTAATTTTTTACCCTTCAGTGGGTTCACCTCAAGATCATTATCGCGGCTGTGTTCACCGATAATCATGCCCTGATACACTTTGGCCTGCGGGCCGACAAACATACGGCCGCGCTCTTCTAGGTTCCAAAGCGCATAGGCGACCGCCTCGCCATCTTCCATGGAAATCAACACACCCGCGCGACGTCCGGGGATTGGCCCCTTATAGGGGGCCCAACCATGGAACACGCGGTTCATGATGCCTGTGCCGCGTGTATCGGTTAGGAATTCGCCATGATATCCGATCAATCCACGCGCAGGAACGTGGGCGACGATGCGTGTTTTTCCCGCGCCTGCGGGGCGCATTTCGACCAAATCGCCCTTGCGGGCGCCGGTGATTTTTTCGATGACAGCGCCCGAATAATCGTCATCCACATCAATGGTGACTTCTTCGATGGGTTCTAGGCGTTGACCGTCCTCTTCGCGCATCAAAACCTGGGGGCGAGAGATGGACAATTCAAATCCCTCGCGGCGCATGTTTTCAATCAAAACACCCATTTGCAATTCACCGCGCCCTGCAACCTCGAACGCCTCACCGCCCGGGGTGTCGGTGATTTTGATGGCCACATTGCTTTCGGCCTCTTTCATCAGGCGATCACGGATCACACGCGATTGTACTTTTTTACCCTCACGCCCTGCAAGCGGGCTATCGTTGATGCCAAATGTGACGGTGATGGTGGGCGGATCGATGGGTTGCGCCTCAAGCGGTTCATCAACGGCTAATGCGCAAAGAGTGTCGGAAACGGTGGCCTTGCTCATCCCTGCGATTGTGACGATGTCGCCTGGTGTCGCCTCATCAATTTCCTGTTGTGCTAATCCACGGAATGCAAGGATCTTGGTCACGCGGAACTGTTCGATTTTTTGTCCCACACGCGACAGCGCTTGGATTGTTGCACCAACCTTTAGCGTTCCGCTTTCTACGCGGCCTGTCAAAACGCGGCCGATAAAATTATCGCTGCCCAATGTTGTGGCCAACATGCGGAAATCTTCATCTACGCGCTGCAATTGGCGCGGGGCAGGGACATGGTTTACGATCAGATCGAAAAGTGCTGACAAATCCTTGCGCGGGCCATCCAATTCATGATCTGCCCAGCCGGAACGGCCTGATGCATACATGTGCGGGAAATCCAACTGATC
>JAKMGV010000096.1 GCA_022424725.1 Paracoccaceae bacterium | reverse complement strand
AACAAATCGCACAAGAAAGTCAGGATAACATCCTTGCTGCCTCTGCCATTTCAATTTTGGACAGTGCGCGCGTGGTTGAGGGCGATATTTCAATTGATCTACCCTATTCATCACTTTCTATGTTGGATACCGTGACGGATGAACGCGCATTTTATGCAATTCGTTTGAATGACGAATTTTTGTCAGGCTATCCCGATCTACCCCATAGCCCGGCCCAAAACGATGCCACAGGCTTCCAATCAACGACGTATCTGGGCGAAGATATTCGCATCGCCTCGACTTGGCGCAGTTTTTCAACGCTTGAGGGGCAAGCCTATTTAGAGATTTCTGTCGCGCAAACCCTTACGGGTTTGAACCAATCTATTGCGCGGATTTCACGGATATCCTTGGCCATTGGGTTTGGGTTTTTCCTGCTGTCTATGGTGGTTGCCATGGTGATTGCACAAAGCACGATCCGCCCCTTGCACCGTTTGACGGGATCGATTTCACGCCGCGGACCCAGTGATTTGCGCCCTGTTGCCGCCCCCGTCCCAACCGAAATGGCGCCTCTGGTGACGTCACTCAATTCGCTCATGACGCGACTGCAAAAATCCCTATCCCGATCCGAAGATTTTATAGCAGAGGCCGCACACCGCATACGCACGCCGATGGCCATTGTCCGCACCCAAGCCGAAGTTACCCTAAGGCGTGTTGAAAAAGAAGAAAACCGCCAAGCCGTTCGGGAAATGATCCGCGCGGTTGATGAAAGTTCGCGCACTGCTGGACAGTTGTTGGATCATGCCATGGTTTCATTTCGCACCGATGATTTGGCGCGTGAAACCATTCAGCTCGATGACCTGATCGTGGACACCGTGAACCGTTTGCACCCGATATCCGAGCTACGTGATGTTGAAATCAACACACACAAACTGACGCGAACCAAAATTCAGGGCGATCCAATTCTGGTTCAAAACGCCATTCAAAATGTTCTGGATAATGCCGTTAAATATACCCGCGCAGACACAAAAATCACCGTCATGCTAGATCAGTCCGACGGTTACGCCCAGATCCACGTGCAGGACGAGGGGCGCGGATTTGATGAAACCGAAATTGATCAGTTGCTGCAGCGGTTTGAGCGCGGGAAAAACGCAGATGGCATTGTCGGATCAGGCCTGGGATTGACCATCGTGGACGATATCATGCGGGCGCATGGCGGGCGCATCATACTCAGCAATAACGCAGGAGAAGGCGCATGCGTCACGTTATCCTTTCCATTGTAATGTGGCTCTTGGCCAATGTGGTCCATGCCTTTGAAATCGAAGATCGCGCGGTGTTCGGGGATGAAACCGGCAGCGCACCTCTTAGGATCGTATCAACCGCAGATATCAGTTATTTCAAACCCATTATTGATGCATTCCGCGCCTTTCGTCCTGATGTGACGATTGATTACACCGTCGCCAGTTCCACCGAGGTCATGGATGGCATATCGCGCGAAAAACAACCCTTTGACATCGTGATTTCCAGCGCGATGGATTTGCAAACCAAACTGGCCAATGATGGCTTTGCGCGCAACCACACATCACCTGCGACCCAAGATTTACCAGATTGGGCCGTTTGGAATGACATGGTCTATGCTTTTACGCAGGAACCTGCGGGCTTTGTGATTTCCAACGCCCTGTTTGAGGGGCTGCCCATTCCCCAAAATCGCCAACAATTGATCACCGCTTTGCGACAAAACCCTGATCGTTTCAAAGGACGTGTTGGCACATATGACATTCGAAAATCTGGCGCGGGGTATTTATTTGCAACCCAAGATGCCCGCGCATCAGATACCTATTGGCGGTTGACCGAGGTGATGGGCACGCTTGATCCAACGCTTTATTGTTGCGCGTCTGAAATGATTGATGACGTTGTGAACGGCGATTTGGCAGTGGCCTATAACGTTTTGGCAAGTTACGCGGAAAAAAGTCCACACAAAGACAAATTCACAATTATTTTGCCCTCTGACTTTTCAATCGTGATGTTGCGCACAATATTGATCCCCATGACATCGGACAACCCCGTTTTGGCGGCAGAGTTTTTGGATTTTGTTCTTGCACAAACCTTCCCCTCTGGCGTGTCACCCCTGCTGAAAACCCAATCCCTTGGGCAGGCAGAGCAAAGCACACTTTACCGTATTTCAATGGGTCCTGGGTTGTTGGTTTATTTGGATTATTTCAAGAAAAAGAATTTCATCGCCGAATGGGAAAATGCCATTGTTCAAGACTGATGAAATTAAACCCCTGTCAGCCATGTGTCAGGTGAACACATTATGCGCGATCAGCAAACAACACGTGAGGCACCGTGAATAAAACTGTTACCACCAAAATTCTGATCCCATCTGGCGCACTTGGGCTGGGCTATGATCGTGACGCGCTGATGCGGGGAATTGAACTTAATCCCGATCTGATCGCAATTGACGGCGGATCAACCGACAGTGGTCCGCATTATTTGGGAACGGGAACATCGAAATATTCGCGCAGCTCCATAAAATCCGAATGGCGAGAATTGATGCAGGCCCGCGCAATTGCCAATGTCCCCTTGGTCATTGGAACCGCAGGCACATGCGGTGCGGATGATGCGGTTGACTGGCTACTGGACATTACCAGGGAAATTGCAACCGAAACGGATCAGAACGTCACAGTCGCCATTTTGAAATCGGGCCAGCCTGTTGATCGGGTCATAAATGCCCTTGATCAGGGACGTATCAAGCCGTTGGAACCAGTGATTGATATCGACCACAGTGTTTTGCAAAGTTGCACCAATATCGTCGCACTGGCTGGTGCTGAACAGATCCAAGCAGCTCTAAATACAGGGGCGGATATCGTGATTGCGGGACGCGCAACAGATACCGCAACCATTGCGGCACTGCCACTGGCGCGGGGGTGCCATACGGGTGGGGCATGGCATGGGGCAAAAATCGGAGAATGCGGGGCATTGGCCACGACAAACCCCTCGTCGGGCACCATCATGATCACCTTTGATGCACATGGGTTTACCGTTGAACCCATGGGGCAAACTGCGCGGGCAACCCCCTATACGGTTTCGGCGCATATGCTCTATGAAAATTCGAACCCGCTGCAGTTATATGAACCAGGCGGTTATCTGGACGTGACGGGCGCAATCTATACTGCATTGGACGACAGGCGTGTGCGTGTTACGGGCAGCACATGGGTTCCCAGTGACACATATACCGTCAAACTAGAAGGGGCGCGGTGCGGCGGATATCAATGTGTATCACTCGCCCTGATCAGAGAGGCGCGATATGTACAAAACATTGACACCTGGACAGCGGCCGTTGAAGAAAACTGTCGTCAAAAAGCCCAAGAGCGCATCGAAGGGGACTTTACCTTGGAATTGCGCATCATCGGGTTGAATGCCACACTCGGCGCACAAGATTTGAACGCCCAAATCGGGTCAGAGGTGGGCGTTTTGGGGATTGTCACAGCCCCGAGCGAAATGGTCGCAAAAGAGGTGGCAAAGATGCTCAATCCCTATCTGCTGCACTTGCCATTGACCGAAGATGAAGAGATGCCGACATTCGCCTTTCCCTTTTCGCCAAACGAAATGAACCGTGGTGAAATATACGAATTTTGTCTGAACCATGTGATGGAGTTGGGTGATCCGATGCAGGCGTTCTCACTGACAGTTGAACAGGTGCGCACATGACCAAATTGGCCGATATAACGCATAAGATACGGTCCAAAAATGCAGGGCCATTTTGGATCACAATCGATATATTTTGCGCAGATGAGGCGCAATTCAAACGCGCCCTTATTGCCGCAGACAGCGAACGCGTGGCGCATGCCTTGGGCATTTCGGTCTCTGATTTAAAACGATACGATTTGCCCGATGTGCACGTGGTTAAGTTCAGCTTTCCACGCCCAATTGTCCAAGGCACGCGGTATGATCGTGATATGCATGGCGCGTCATTTGCCAATCTGATCGCGGAGTTGGACGTTACCCCATAGGGATCAAAGAAAAAGCGTATCAAAACATAGGCGTCATTTGTGCAACACGATGGTCCCCATCCCGCGATTACACCCCGCACACGCGCACGTGCCCGCCATATAATGGATCACTACTATATTGGTCCTGCACGCAACGCGGATGTTTTGGAAATTTGGGGCTACACACCTGATCATTGCTACAGCCCGGGCGACGACGTGGCTCTTCACGTATCGACGACGGCAGATAGATGGTCGCTGGAAATTGGCCGTGACGGCCCGACATACGAATGTGTGATGCAGGTCGATAATATCTTGGGACAGCATCAGGATACCCCGATAGATGCGTCACTTGCGATCTTGCCAATTGTCAAAGTTTCAAGGTAATGGGAGCGCATGTTTACAGTAGCCGCACTCTATCACTTCACCCGTTTTGACGATCCCGCAGTAATGCAGGGACCTCTGCAACAAAAATGCAATGAGCTGGGAATTACTGGTTCTCTCCTGCTGGCCAAAGAAGGCATTAACGGCACGATTGCAGGATCAAGGGCAGGTATTGACGCCATACTTGCACACCTGAGAGGCCTGCCCGGGTGCAGCGATTTGGAGCACAAAGAAAGCACAGCAAGCCTACCGCCGTTTCCGCGCATGAAGGTTAAACTGAAAAAAGAAATTGTCACGATGGGCCAACCCGATGTGGACCCCAAAGCACGCGTGGGCCACTATGTCGATGCACAGGATTGGAACGCCTTAATTTCAGCGCCTGATGTGGTTGTTATTGATACCCGCAATGATTACGAGGTTGGCATCGGCACCTTTGAAGGGGCGGTTGATCCAAATACCAAATCATTCCGCGAATTCCCAAAATGGTGGGAAGAAAACAAAGACCGTTTTCACAACAAACGTGTCGCAATGTTTTGTACAGGCGGAATTCGTTGCGAAAAATCAACCAACTATCTGCTGGGCCAAGGCATTGAAGATGTCTATCACCTCAAGGGCGGAATTCTAAAATACCTGGAAGAGGTGCCAGAGGCCGAAAGCAAATGGCAAGGTGATTGTTTCGTCTTTGATGCGCGCGTTTCGGTTGGTCATGCGCTTAGGGAAGGTCCACATCAGCTGTGCTATGCCTGCCGCCGTCCCATCCTGCCCGAAGATAAAGAGCGCCCTGAATATGAACATGGCGTTGCCTGTCACCAATGCGCGGATGAAACAACCGAAGCGGACAAAGACCGCTTTCGTGAACGTCAAAAACAAATCCACCTTGCCCGTGAACGGGGTGAAGAGCACATGGTTGGCTACGACGGTAATTAAAACGCACATCGACTTAATTGTCCCTTCTCTTGCCGCTGCGTCATCTAATCAGTTGCGGCACCAAGCAAAGTTTGATAGCTGCTCTCTCGGTTGCGCGGGTCATAACAAAAATTGAAACCAAAGGCAGTAAAGCAGTGATGGAAAATAAGAAGGCTCGGGACTGGGCGCACGTGTTATCCGCATACCGTCATCCGTGCACATACCGCAGCAGCTTTGAAATTGCCGCCACTATCGTACCTTTTGTCGGGATGTGGGCGCTGGCATGGTGGGTATTGGCATACTCGACCCTGTTGGCCGTTGTAATCGCCTCTATGAATTCACTGTTTTTGGTGCGCCTGTTTTGCATTCAGCACGATTGCGGGCATGGAACATTGTTTAAAAATAAGTCTACAAATGATTGGATTGGCCGAATCCTTGGGGCGTTCACACTGACCCCTTATGAAGTTTGGCGGCGCGCGCACTCAATCCACCATGGTGCGTCGGGAAATTTAATGAAACGTGGGATTGGTGACATCGATACATTGACCGTCAATGAATATCAGAATCGATCTCGCTTTGGCCGATTGAAATATCGCCTTTATCGTCACCCCATCACCCTGTTCATCATTGGCCCCGCCTATTTGTTTTTCCTGCAAAATCGCCTTCCCATTGGATACATGAAAAACACAAGCTTTTGGATAAGCGCGATGGCAACGAACCTTGGGATTTTGGCAAGCGTTGCTGTGATTTATTATTTTGGCGGCCTGGCACCCGTTTTGTTCATCTTTTTGCCAACCACATTCTTGGCCGCAATGATTGGCGTTTGGCTGTTTTATGTGCAGCACCAATTCGAATACACCTATTGGGAAGAAAACGAAGAGTGGGATTTACATGATGCCGCCCTGCACGGCAGCTCGCACTACGTCCTGCCCAGCTTTTTCCAATGGATGACCGCAAATATCGGCATCCACCATATCCACCACCTTTCCAGCCGAATCCCGTTTTACCGCCTGACCAAAGCGATTAAAGATCACCCCAGCCTTGCTGAAATGAATATCTTGACGGTCAAGGAAAGTCTGGTCCAAGCAAATCTGCATTTGTGGGACGAAGAACATAAGTGCTTGGTGCCATTTTCAAGGGTATGATCGCTAACTAAGCTGAACATCCTGTAAGCACATCAGCCTTTTACTAAGCTTTCGTAATCTCTTTGGTAGGCCTAATAGTACAGGAGTTGGACACCCCAAGTTTACGCCGCAGGACCCAGTTCAGGCCAAGACGACACACACCACCCACAATAGTGAGCAGCACAAAGGTACTTATCATGGATTATTGTGTCCAGTGTGATGTCTGACGTGGCTCGCTCTCCACACGTACGGGGACCGCAGCAGAAAAAAGGACGCTATTTGGTAAATCAGCTCGTTCTTCCATGGAGTTTTAAAGGCCGTAGAATGACCACACTCATGCCAGCGAGCGT
>JAKMGV010000288.1 GCA_022424725.1 Paracoccaceae bacterium | reverse complement strand
TTACTCTGCCGCCTCAGTTTCGGCCTCGATCTCGGCAGCGCGTTTTTCGACCAGCTCGACGATGTGATCGACCATATCATCGTTGCTGATTTTGTGATCTTGCTTGCCTGCCCAATAAACCATGCCATGACCACTGCCGCCGCCTGTAAAGCCGACATCGGTCATCAACGCCTCGCCAGGGCCATTCACAACACAGCCGATGATCGACAGGCTCATCGGGGTTTTGACATGCTCAAGGCGCTGTTCCAATGTTTCAACGGTTTGGATCACGTTAAACCCCTGACGCGCGCAAGAGGGGCACGAGATGATATTCACACCACGATGGCGCAGGCCCAGTGATTTCAAGATGTCATAGCCAACCTTCACCTCTTCCACAGGATCGGCCGATAGGGACACGCGGATTGTATCGCCAATACCCATCCACAGCAGATTGCCCAAACCAATGGCGGATTTGATTGTCCCGCTCATCAAACCGCCCGCTTCGGTAATCCCAAGGTGGAGGGGTGCGTCGGTGGCTTCTGCCAATGCTTGATAGGCCGCTGCCGACAGGAAAACATCAGAGGCCTTCACACTGATCTTGAATTCGTGAAAATCGTTGTCCTGTAAGATTTTGATATGATCCAGACCGCTTTCGACCATCGCATCAGGGCAGGGTTCCCCATATTTTTCCAACAGATGTTTTTCCAAGGATCCCGCATTCACGCCAATGCGCATGGAACAATTGTTGTCGCGCGCGGCTTTGATGACCTCGCGCACGCGCTCTTCTGATCCGATGTTGCCGGGGTTGATGCGCAAACAGGCGGCCCCTGCTTCTGCGGCCTCGATCCCGCGTTTGTAATGGAAATGAATATCGGCCACGATGGGAACGGGGCTTTCTTTCACGATTTCTTTTAGCGCTTTTGAACTGTCCTGATCGGGCACAGAAACGCGCACAATGTCTGCGCCTGCCTCGGCAGCGGCTTGGACCTGTGCGATTGTTGCGGCGACATCTGTGGTCAATGTGTTTGTCATTGTCTGCACGGCGATGGGGGCATCCCCGCCAATTGGAACATTGCCCACATGAATTTGGCGAGATTTACGGCGATAGATATTGCGCCAAGGACGCACATGGTTCAGCGACATAGCAACCTCGTGTTTGCTGTTGTGTAATGTATAATTGACAGAAAGCGTTCGCGCAATCAAACATCTATTGATCTAAAGGCAGGTCAAAGCTTTCAAAGTTGGCTTGCGCGATTAATGTGCGCAACTCGCCGTCATTGTCAATGATGGCAGGGGTATAGGTTTCCGACAGGCTGGCCACAGACAGTTCAACGTCTTTGACAACATTGCCGCCTGATCCTGCGGGACCATAAAGTTCGCGGTTCACGCTGAAATAGACGGATCCTGACATGCCCGCACGCATGGTTGGTGCACCCTCGGTCTGGGGCAGTGTGAATTCCTCACCTGGCTTCATGATTTTGGCCAAGATGACTGAACCAGTCGATGACGTCACCTGAACCCAGGCTTCGCGTGTTGCGACAATCGCGATGGTGGGCGGCAAATCTTCGACCACTTGTGGGGCGACACTTGCCACCTCATCCAAATTCACCTCTTCCACGACATCTGCAATAATGGCATCCAATCCCGCAAAGGTGGGTAATGCCTCTTCTGTCTTGGGTTCGGGGAAATTAGCAAATCGGTTAGGGTCAAGCGTTGAAATCGGTGCATCACGCGCCACTAGGATTGGGGTATCCAGCGCAGGGGGGCGATACATGCGTTCCAATTTATCGCTGCGCTGATCTGGGGAAAGGCCAACGATATCAGTGGTTGCATCACCCTCGGCGGCACCGTTGAGTTCCGACAGAACGATGGGCGTATTTTCGGATGGAACGACCTGCACCATTTGGATTTCTTGGAACACGGACCATGCGCCATAGCCGAGACCCGCAACCAATAGGCACAAAACTGCGATTGATCCAACAGCAGCAGCCTCAAACTGATCTGTCCATGATTTTGTATTCGGAACAATGGCAGAAGGGGATTTCGAAAAGATCGCGTCATCCATGTCACTAATCATCGGACCCGCAACGGGAACGGCCTTGCCATTGCGCAGGGTCGAGGCCTCATCCGCCAATCCGTGCGACGGTACAAAGCCGCTTTCTTCGCAGAACTGGCGATAAACCTGTTCCTGATCCAGTTTTAGGTAACGTGCATAAGACCTTACAAAACCCGACACAAAACTGGGTGTTTCAAAGGCGCCATAATCACAGTTTTCAATCGCGGAAATATAGTTCGCATTGATGCGCAGTTCGCGTTGAACGTCCATTAGGGATTTACCAAGGGTCGCGCGCTCACCGCGCAGTAGATCGCCAAGACGCACTTCATAGTCGTCAAAGCCTTTTGGTCTACTCATATCGTCCCGACCTTCTGGGGTCAGATCCGTCCCTGCCATTTCATCACGCCCCTAGCGTCGCATCCCCAAGCACGATTCCGCCGAATCGATGCGTAACA
>JAKMGV010000020.1 GCA_022424725.1 Paracoccaceae bacterium | reverse complement strand
TTGGCATCAAACAAAGCGGCCTTTGGTGTATCAACCGCGTTCAAACTCTTGGGATCGGTAAAGCGCCAATATTCGTCCCGCGGCGCTGGAAGGCCCATTGACTGCAAACGTTCAAGCGCCGATGCGCGGTTTTTCGCATTCCAAGCTGACGCTGGAACGCTTAGGCCCGCCACACGATCCTGAAGTTGTGAAATTCTTGTTTCTGCGATGCCCATCAGGCGACCTCCGCCAAGATGTCGGAATAACCGTTTTGTTCAACTTCGAGGGCCAACTCTGGACCGCCTGTTTTCACAATACGACCGTTTGCCATGATATGTACAACATCGGGTTTGATGTGGTCCAATAGGCGTTGATAGTGTGTGATCACCAAAAACCCACGGCCTTCGTCCCGCAGGGCATTCACACCCTCGGATACCAACTTCATGGCATCGACATCCAAACCACTGTCTGTTTCGTCCAAAATGCACATTTTGGGCTCAAGCATCGCCATTTGCAGGATTTCGTTCCGCTTCTTCTCGCCCCCAGAAAATCCAACGTTCACAGGACGCTTTAGCATATCTGCATCAATTTTTAGCGTTTTTGCACGTTCACGCACGACCTTAAGGAATTCGGCCGCTGACATTTCGTCTTCTCCACGTGCTTTACGCTGCGCGTTTACGGCGGTCCGCAAGAATGTCATGTTCCCCACACCCGGGATTTCAACAGGATATTGGAACGCCAAGAACAGGCCTGCTGCTGCACGCTCTTCTGGTTCCAACTCAAGCAGGTCTTCACCATCAAGGCTGGCTGAACCACCCGTAACCTCGTATCCATCTTTGCCTGACAATACGTAGGACAGTGTTGATTTGCCTGACCCATTCGGTCCCATAATCGCGTGCACCTTGCCCGCCTCAACGGTTAGATCGACACCTTTCAGGATTTCTTTGTCTTCCTCGGCCAACGATACTTGTAGGTTTTTAATTTCCAACATGTGGGTTTTCCTTTTTTCTAGCCTTCAAAGGCACGTAAGTGGTTGCGCAATTCATTCCGAGCATAATCCGCAAGCTTACAATTTCTGTTCATAAGCGCCCGAACGACCCCCAATCACATCGGTGATCGAGGCAAAGAAATCGCGCACAATATTGGCACCCATGATCGCCTCACCGACCACGACCCCTTTGTATTCGCGGATTGTTTGCCCTTCTATGGACTGCGTTGTTGTTATGATCATTCCTATTCTCCATCCCAGTAATCATACATAAACCACATATGATCGATGGGACGTGACACCTAGCCCACCGATCCTTCAAGTGAGATGGCAACCAACTGCTGGGCCTCCATCGCAAATTCCATTGGCAGCGCCTGAAGCACATCCTTACAGAACCCATTCACAACCAGCGCAACAGCCTCTTCTTCGTCCATACCGCGTTGGCGGCAATAGAACAGTTGATCATCATCAACTTTTGACGTGGTCGCTTCGTGTTCCACACGGCTCGAATTATTTTTGACCTCGATATAGGGCACAGTATGTGCGCCACATTTATCGCCAATCAGCAAACTGTCACATTGGGTGTAATTCCGACTATTTTTCGCACGTGGGTGCATGGTGACCAATCCGCGATATGTGTTTTGGGCAACGCCCGCACTGATGCCTTTGGAAACAATGCGTGATTTGGTATCTTTGCCCAAATGGATCATCTTGGTACCTGTGTCGGCCTGTTGATGATTGTTCGCAATCGCAATCGAGTAAAACTCGCCCTGCGATTCATCGCCACGCAGAATGCAAGATGGGTATTTCCATGTGACCGCTGAACCTGTTTCAACTTGGGTCCACATCACTTTGGAACGGGCACCACGGCAATCCGCGCGTTTAGTCACGAAATTGTAAATACCCCCCTTACCGTTTTCATCCCCCGGGAACCAGTTTTGGACGGTTGAATATTTAACTTCTGCGTCCTCTTCGATGATGATTTCAACGACGGCCGCGTGCAGCTGGGCTGTGTCACGCTGTGGGGCCGTACAACCCTCTAGGTAGGACACATACGAACCCTTGTCCGCGATGATCAATGTGCGTTCAAACTGACCAGTATTTTCCGCATTGATACGGAAATAGGTCGACAGCTCCATCGGGCAGCGCACGCCGGGCGGAATGTAGACAAAGGACCCATCCGAAAACACAGCGCTGTTCAATGTGGCATAGAAATTGTCTGACACGGGAACAACGGACCCAAGGTATTTTTTCACCAAGTCTGGGTGTTCGCGGATCGCCTCGGAAATTGAACAGAAAATGACGCCTGCCTTTTTCAATTCATCCTGAAAAGTCGTTCCGACAGAGACTGAGTCAAACACCGCATCCACGGCCACTTTACGACCCTCGGCAGGCGCATCCTCTGCCCCTTCTATCCCTGCAAGAATCATCTGTTCCTTTAGCGGGATACCCAGTTTTTCGTATGTTGCCAATAGCTTGGGATCAACTTCATCCAATGACTTGGGTTTTTCGGCCATGGATTTTGGACGTGCATAGTAATATTGATCCTGAAAATCGATTTCAGGATAATTAACCATTGCCCATTTGGGCTCTTCCATCTGTGTCCAACGTTCAAACGCAGACAGACGCCATTCGGTCATCCATTCTGGTTCTTCGTTTTTCTCGGAAATCAAACGTACGATATCTGGGTTCACGCCCCTCGGCGCGTATTCCATTTCAATCTCAGTTTCCCAACCGTATTTGTAGGTGCTAACTTCACGCACGGCATCTACGGTTTCCTGATCGACGCCTTCTTTGACCTCAACTTGATCCAAAGTCACCTTATGGCTCCTTATACATTTGCGCCCTGACGGGCCATGAATTTTTCATATGCAGACGTCCATTTTTCAACAAACGTCATTACGTCTTCTTCGCTCGTTGTGGGGCCCAATGACACGCGCAACGCACAGGCTGCGTCCACCTCATCATACCCCATTGCCATGAGCACACGGCTTGATTTCACCTTTCCACTTGAACAGGCAGACCCTGCCGACACCGCAAGCCCCGCAAGATCCATCTGCATCACCTGCGTTTCACCCTTCCAACCTGGGGTGATCATGCATGTGGTGTTTGGCAAACGATTTGCGGTATTCCCGACAAAAATAGTTCTATTTGAGGATTGTGCAATGGCATTTTCTAGAATGTTTCTAAGTTTTTCAACTTTCTCCCACACCCCTGCATCCAAATCGCGTCCGGCGGCCTCTGCCGCGGCCCCAAAACCCGCGATCCCAATGATATTTTCGGTGCCCGAACGCCGTCCCATTTCCTGACCACCCCCGCGCAATTGTGCAGCGATGTCAGTCCCTTTCTTAAACACCAATGCACCGACACCTTTGGGACCGCCCAATTTATGGGCCGAGACCATGGCCATCTGCGCATCTGACCAATCAAAGGCCACAGGCACTTTACCAAGGGCCTGTGTCATATCCGACGCCAACAGCCCATCTGGCAAATCCTGAATGATGCCCGTTTCGGAATTCGCGAGCTGTAATGTGCTGCGCTCTGGGCGCGTCACATCCACCTTGCCCGTATTATCGACCGCTTGATCAACGATACAATTTGCACTGACCGCCTCGTGTTCAATGTGGGAACAATGCACCTCTGCGCCAGTCAAACACAATGCCGCCGCCTCGGTCGCGCCAGAGGTGAATACAATATCGGCCGTCTGTGCCCCCATAGCAACCGCCACTTGTTCACGCGCACGCTCCATGATCATTTTCGCCGCGCGTCCCTCTTGGTGAACGGATGAGGGGTTTCCAACCTCATCCATGGCCGCGATCATCGCTGTGCGGGCTTCGGGCCGCAGGGGAGCTGTGGCATTATAATCCAGATAGATCCGCGCCATTACCCTGCACCGCCTACATCTGTATCATCGTCATCATCCACAACCGCGAACAGGGATGGCACCGCAGGACAGGGTGCAATTTCATTTTCAATCACATCAGACAACCGTGTTTGATGCAGGAAAACATAGACATGTGCGCTTAACCCCTCCCACATGCGATTGCTTAGGGATTGGGCCTTGCTTCCTGATTGACCGCCTTGCGCACCTGCCCCTTTGTGAAGCGCGTCAATCGTTTCATCGACGGCGGACAAGATATCAACCACGCGAATTTCATGGGTAGATTTAGACAGTTTATATCCGCCCCCAGGCCCACGCACGGATTCAACCAAACCACTGCGGCGCAATTTAACGAACAGCTGCTCAAGATAGGCAAGTGAAACATCCTGACGGCGGGAAATATCCGATAGGGTCACCAACTCATCCCGCGGCTGCAGCGCAATATCGCACAGCGCCACCATTGCATACCGACCTTTTGTACTGAGTTTCATCCCCGTTTATCCGCAATTTGATTGACCTTGGGCCTATCAGGTCTTATTCCAACACGAAACCAAGTACAGCCCGACTGTATTTAGAATAATTCTAAGAAGGTTGAGCTAATTTGTCAAGAATTACCAACCACCTTTGAGGAGAGTATTTGCGCAATGCCCGAGGTGATTTTTCCAGGTCCTGATGGACGACTAGAAGGCCGTTATCATCCACAAAAAGACCGCGACGCCCCGATTGCGATTGTATTGCATCCACATCCCCAATTCGGCGGCACCATGAACAACAAGGTGGTGTATAATCTGCACTATGCGTTTTACAACATGGGCTTCACAGTATTGCGGTTTAATTTCCGTGGTGTTGGGCGATCACAAGGCGAATACGATCAGGGCATTGGCGAATTGTCGGATGCGGCATCGGCCTTGGATTATCTGCAGTCAATGAACAACAACTCAAAACATTGCTGGGTTGCGGGCTTTAGCTTTGGGGCATGGATTGGCATGCAATTGCTAATGCGTCGCCCCGAAATCACAGGGTTTATTTCTGTGGCACCGCCTGCAAATATGTATGATTTTTCATTCCTTGCACCCTGCCCATCCTCTGGATTGATCATCAATGGCAGCGCAGATCGCATTGCACCGCCTTATGATACAGTTTCGTTGGTTGAAAAACTACAGGAACAGCGCGGCATCACAATCACACATACGGAAATGGATGGCGCTGGCCACTTCTTTGAAGAGCCGCACATGGATCCAATGATTGATCATGTGACCACCTATGTGAAACGTCGTCTGACCGAAAACACACGGTAATCCCATGCGCGTTGTTGAAGAGCTTGCCGACAATCTGGCCAATGAGCTCGGCAATGACGATATTATTTATGAAACCGCCAAGGTATTGGTGGCCACCTCATCCACGATGGAAGAGGCCTATATGACATCCATTCGCGTGCGTCTGGCCGAACGACGCGCGCGCCGTTTTCTTGAGGAAAAGGCACAAGGGTCCTGAGCGCGGATCACTCTGCCACCTGTCCCAATAATGCGCCGTAAAACGTGTCCGCGGCAAATGCGCCCGCAAGAGTTTCGTTTTATTTTGCTGAACCAGTGTTGAAAAAACCGCCATTTAAGTCGTCTCGATCACCCAAAAATGTCACATATCCGTGGCTGAACGACCCATCGGGATTGATTGATGCAGCGACATCAATATTAAGATCGCTTTCGTAGGTCGTTAACCGCGGAAAATCCGATCCCAAATTCACCTGTAAGCCAATGTCCGCTGCACCATTGAAATTCTCACTTCGTATATCAAGCTGCCCATCATAACGTAAGACAGTCTGCTGCCCGATTGGTTCAAGATTCCCCAAAACATCGACAAAGGGTGTTTCGTCAAACTGTCCCGCAATCGCGACATAGTTTTGATCGCGTCGCGCGAGATAGGCATGATCGCTGCCTTTATGCTGCGCCAGATTATTTTGCCAATCTGGCGCAGCAAGTGTCCGCAGCACCCCGTCAACTGAAACATGCATCTTATCTTCACCCAGAACTGTTGTTCCGCTTGAAAATGCGATAGGTGCAGGTGTTTGAACGCTTATGCCACCTGCCGCGCCTGATCCGCCACCGCCACCACATCCGGCAACACATAATGTCAGACCAATTAGCACACGGTTGATTTTCATAAAATTTGGTTAAACTTGATAAGTTAACCAATCCCTAATTTAACCCTTTTTTTGGGATTTGCTTTCTTTCACCTTTACGGCCAGATCACGCGCAATGGCATAGGCGCCCTTGATTTTATCAGACTCTTTGGCCCAATCACGGCGCACCACGATTTTGTTGTCCTTGATTTTGGCCAATCCCTTCTGATCCTGAATAAACTCGACCAATCCTTGGGGGGATGCGAATTTGTCTTTGTGGAATTGAATGGTCGCACCCTTTGGCCCGCCATCCAATTTGGCGATCCCTGCCCGTTTACACATGGATTTGATCCGCACAACCAATAGCAATGTGTTCACCTCGCGCGGCAGTTTGCCAAAACGGTCGATCAATTCGGCCGCAAACCCTTCAAGTTCGACCTTGGTGCTTAGACCCGACAAACGCCGATACAAACCCAATCGCACGTCCAAATCCGGCACATAATCCTCTGGGATCAGGACAGGAACGCCCAAATTAATCTGTGGGGCCCATTGATCATCTGCTGCGGACAATCCCTCCAATTCGCCTGATTTGATTTTGGCAATCGCCTCTTCCAACATTGATTGATAAAGCTCATAGCCGACATCGCGCATGTGGCCTGATTGCTCTTCTCCCAGCAGGTTACCAGCCCCGCGAATATCCAAATCCTGACTGGCAAGGGTAAAGCCCGCCCCAAGCGTATCGAGCGACCCCAATACGCGCAGACGTTTTTCCGCCGTTTGCGTCAGCTTCATGCGCGGTTTTGTCGTCAGATAGGCATAGGCGCGCACCTTAGATCGGCCCACGCGTCCGCGAATTTGATAAAGCTGCGACAAACCAAACATATCGGCGCGGTGCACAACCATTGTGTTGGCGGTGGGAATGTCCAAACCACTTTCAACGATCGTTGTGGCCAAAAGGATATCGTATTTCCCGTCATAAAACGCATTCATGCGATCATCCAATTCACCCGCTGCCATTTGACCATGGGCCACGACGTAGGAGAGTTCGGGTAATTGTTCCTTTAGGAACTCCTCAACCTCTGGCAAATCCTTGATCCGTGGCACCACGTAAAAGGATTGCCCACCCCGATAATGTTCACGCAGTAATGCCTCGCGAATGGAAATTGGATCAAATTCGCTGACAAAGGTGCGAATGGCCAAGCGATCCACAGGGGGTGTGCCGATAATGGACAGATCACGCACCCCAGTCAGCGACAATTGTAATGTTCTGGGTATGGGTGTTGCAGATAGGGTCAGCACGTGAATGTCACTGCGCAATTGTTTCAGGCGTTCTTTGTGCTGCACACCGAAACGTTGTTCCTCATCAATGATCAACAACCCAAGGTTTGCGATTTTGACGGTTTTGGCCAAAACAGCGTGGGTGCCAACAACAATATCAATGGTCCCATCTGCCAATCCCTGACGTGTCAGGCTTGCCTCTTTGCTCGATACAAAACGGGACAGTTGGCGTACACGGATGGGAAAACCACGGAAGCGTTCCTGAAAACTTTGCGCGTGTTGGCGTGCAAGCAGCGTTGTGGGAGCGATCACCGCAACCTGACGTCCCGACATCGCCGAAACAAAGGCCGCACGCATCGCGACCTCGGTTTTGCCGAATCCTACATCTCCACAAATCAGGCGATCCATGGGATGACCCGCATCCAGATCGGCAATCACATCTTCGATGGCGCGCAATTGATCATCTGTTTCCTGATAGGGGAAGCGTGCGGAAAAGGCATCCCACATCCCATCAGGGGGCGACATAATGGGCGCACGTCGCAATGCACGTTCGGCCGCAACACGGATCAAACGGTCGGCCATTTCGCGAATGCGCTCTTTCAGCTTGGCCTTTTTCGCCTGCCACGCGCCACCACCCAAACGATCAAGCAGCCCCTGTTCATGGCCATAGCGGGTCAGCAATTCAATGTTTTCAACGGGCAGATACAGGCGCGATTTTTCCGCATATTCCAGCAGCAAACATTCATGCGCCGCCCCTGCGGCAGTCACAACCTCTAACCCATGAAAACGCCCGACACCGTGATCCACATGCACAACCAAATCGCCAGGCGACAGGCTTTGAACTTCGGTCAGGAAATTTTCGGCCTTACGGCGTTTTTTCGGCTGACGGATCAGGCGATCACCCAAAACATCCTGTTCGGAAATAACGGTCAGATCAGGCGTTTCAAATCCCGCCTCTAATCCCCAGACCGCCAGATGAATGCCCCGTTTGCCGATGCGGGTACCGTTTTGGATTGGGATCACCTCGCCAATCCCTTCATCCTCAATCAGTCCCGTCAGACGCTCACGTGCGCCCTCAGAATAGCTTGCGATGACAACGGGTGCCGTTTCTGATTTCTTCTTAACATGATCCGCTAAGGCACCAAAAAGGCTGACGTTTTCCAATTGACGCTCGGGCGAAAAATTGCGTCCAATGCGCCCGCCTGCGTCCACCACACCCGAACCAGAGGCCTGTGCAAGGGGGTGAAATTCGATCACCCGATGCCCGTCAAGCGCCGCGATAAACGCCGCGTCCTCCATATAGAGCAATTCAGGCGAAATGGGTTTATAAACCGTATCAATACGCGATTTTTGATCCATCGCGATTTTTCGCGTTTCGTATTGATCAACAATTGTACCCCAGCGCGACAGCCGTGCTGCAGTGACCTGATCATCCACGGTGATGGTCGCCTTGGGCAGATAATCAAACAGGGTTTCAAGACCGTCGTGAAAAAACGGCAACCAATGTTCCACACCCTGATGTTTGCGCCCCGCGCTGACAGATTCGTAAAGGGGATCATCCGTGCGCGCCGCACCAAATTCGATCCGGTAATTTTGACGAAACCGACGAATGGCCGCATCATCCAAAATCACCTCGGACACAGGGGCGAGTTCAATCAACTCAAGCTTTTCCGTCGTGCGCTGTGTGGCAACATCAAAGCGCCGCGCCCCATCCAAAACATCGCCAAACAAATCCAAGCGCACAGGCGATGCGTGACCCGGTGGGAATATGTCAATGATCCCGCCGCGAATGGCGTAATCGCCCGGCTCCATCACGGTTGGTGCCTGCGTAAAACCCATCCGCACAAGGAAATTACGCAATGCAGCCTCATCCACACGCCGCCCGACCTCGGCGCGAAACGCGGCCTCTTTCAAAACGTGACGCGCAGGAATGCGTTGCGTGGCGGCATTCAAAGTGGTCAACAAAACAAAGTCTTTGGGCATGTCATGGACCAATGCGGCCAATGTTGCCATACGCGCCGCCGCGACATCCGCATTCGGCGACAAGCGATCATAGGGTAAACAATCCCACGCGGGAAATTTGATCACGGGCACATCAGGGGCGAAAAACGCCAATGCTTCGGCCATGGCGGACATACGTTTATCGTCCCGCGCAATATGCACCACGGGTTCACCATTCGCATGTAATTCGCGCAGAACCAATTGGGTGTCATACCCTTCGGGCGCACCGCCCATTTTGATGAATTGCGTGCTCATAACCTGTCCTGAATGCTTAGCCTGCGTGAGTTAGGCCAAAATATTTGCATGTGCAAGGTTATAGATCATTCCCCAAAAGGTACTGAGAAAGATTGTGAAGGCTGCCACCATCATACACAGGCGTCGATAGCGCGTAATTAAACCGTGATAGGTTTCATATGTGACGTCCGCGCCTTCCAGCTTGCGTGCAAGCCATAAGCGCAATGGAACAACGCCTAGCAGTGGGACGAAAAGCAAAAACGTGGCCTGCAACAGTTCATGATCATGTAAGAATCCCGAAAACCCCCAGAGCGCGATCACGAAAGAAACCGCCCCCAAGGTCAGACTGGGATAGCGGATTTCGGAGTAGGACAAGGCCACCTGCGCCTGCAACAATGTGGCATCCATCATTCGCGCCTGAACATCTGCGTCCGCATTTTTGCCAAGCTTCCAATAATAATAGGGCAATCCCATCACGCGGAATGTAATCAACGTCCAGATCAGGATCAACAACGCCCAAAACCACATACTGCTAAATGCATATGTATCAACTTGGTTCAATCCACCTGACCTTTTCGTCCTGCCGCATCTGAGCCATAACCTAGCGAGGCGGCGGGGGTTTGCAAGGGCATGCATGCGCTAACACCTTGTGGTCCTTTGCGTTTTGGTGCAATTTTGTAACAAATACGCAGGAGCCACCCCATGAACCCCAACGCACAAGCCGCATTTCCAAAAACACGGTTTCGCCGTGCCCGTCAGTCCGCGCAGACACGCGCCCTGATCCGCGAAAACCGTGTCAGCGTCGAAGATTTGATTTGGCCCGTGTTCATTTGTGATGGCGAAGGCGTTGAACAACCCGTGTCCTCAATGCCGGGTGTGGTGCGCCGCAGCGTTGACAAATTGGTCGAAGCCGCGAAAGAGGCGGCAGATTTGGGCATACCCGCGATCTGTCTATTCCCCTACACCGATCCTGCCAAGAAAACCAAAGACTGTGCCGAGGCATGGAACCCAAACAACCTGTCCAACACAGCAACCCGCGCGATCAAGGCGGCGGTTCCTGATATCGCGATCATGACCGATGTGGCGCTGGACCCCTATAATATCGATGGACACGATGGATTTGTGGTTGATGGCAAAATCCTGAATGACGAAACGGTCGAAGCGTTGGTGAAACAGGCGTTGTCGCAGGCCGAAGCGGGTGCGGATATCATTGGCCCCTCTGATATGATGGATGGTCGCATTGGTGCGCTGCGGGACGCATTGGAAAGCAATGGCCATACGAACGTCATGTTGATGTCCTATGCTGCGAAATACGCCAGTGGATTTTACGGACCCTTCCGCGATGCGGTTGGCGCTTCGGGTGCGCTGAAAGGCGACAAATACAGCTATCAGATGGATCCGGCCAATAGTGATGAAGCGCTGCGTTTGGTTGCGCGTGACCTAAGCGAAGGGGCCGATATGGTCATGGTAAAACCTGGCATGCCCTATCTGGATATTTGTCGCCGTGTCAAAGATGCCTTTGGTGCGCCGACCTATGCCTATCAGGTGTCGGGTGAATATGCGATGATCCAAGCGGCCATTCAAAACGGATGGCTAGACGCGGATAAGGTCATTATGGAAAGCCTGCTGACGTTTAAGCGCGCGGGATGTGATGGCATTTTGACGTATTTCGCCCCCGAAGCTGCGCGTAGACTTGCCAAAGGAGGATGACAGCGCGCTGAAAACGCGCTATATTTAGGCAAAACAAGAAACGAGCAGGTAAATCATTATGTCACGTTTTTCACGTCGCGCATTTACGGGACTGACCTTAGCGGCATGTGTTGCGGGATGCACCGCAGTCGAAAATGTCAAAGAAGCGCTTCCAAAACGCAATACAGAAGATGGCGCAGCCCGCATTGATGCGCGCGTTGATGCCACGTTAGAGCATATGTATATGGAATACCCAGAAACCGTGCAACTCAGTGCGCGCGCCTCTGGTATTTTAATCATGCCACTGATTACAGAGGCTGGATTTGGATTTGGCGGTGGGTACGGCCAAGGTGCGTTGCGCGTTGATAATGTAACCCAGGAATATTATTCGGCCTCATTTGCAACAATGGGCATTCAGATCGGCGCACAACAATATGCGCATGCGCTGTTCTTTATGACCGATGATGCATTGGCAAACTTCCGTAATTCGCAAGGCGTCGAATTTGGCGGCAACATTGATTTTACAGGCGGTCGTCAGGGCGAGGCATTGCGTGCCGATACGACAACGGTCATGTCCGAAATTGTCCCCTTGGTCTTTGGTCAGGCGGGATTGCGCGTTGGCATTACGATGGACGGCACGAAATACACACGTATTTTCCCATGAGTTTTGCGTAATGCGTACTTCTAAAGCCGACCAAGTGGTCGGCTTTTTCTTTTTGGGTGACGAGATCCCGGAAATATTCAGAAATCATAGATTATTTTCTAATCCACTCGCAGATTCAGTGAAAAGACATTGCACCCAATATAGGCGGTCTGATATACGACTACATAACAAAATATAGCGTAAATAAGACAGGCAACACTCCGTGACTGATACACCTGAAACACCAGAAACAGACGAAGAAAACAAACCTCAGCGTATGCAGTTTGACGGGCCTTCTGTTTCGATCACGGATGAGCTGAAAACATCCTATCTTGATTACGCGATGAGTGTGATCGTTAGCCGTGCAATCCCTGATCTGCGCGATGGTTTGAAGCCCGTTCACCGCCGCATTTTGTATGCTATGCATGAAACAGGCAATTCGCACGATAAGGCCTATCGAAAATCAGCGCGTCCCGTTGGGGATGTCATGGGTAAATATCACCCCCATGGCGATAGCGCGATTTATGACGCGCTGGTGCGTATGGCGCAGGATTTTTCCATGTCCCTGCCCCTATTGGATGGTCAAGGTAATTTTGGTTCGATGGATGGGGATAACCCAGCGGCCATGCGTTACACCGAGGTCCGCATGGATAAACCCTCCGCGTTTTTGTTGGCGGATATTGATAAGGACACTGTCAATTTCCAGGACAACTATGATGGCAAGGATCAAGAACCAACGGTTCTGCCCGCGCGTTTCCCAAATATGTTGGTTAATGGGGCGGGTGGTATTGCCGTGGGTATGGCCACCAACATCCCGCCACACAATTTAGGTGAAGTGATTGATGCCACATTGGGGTTGATCGATAATCCCGATTTGTCATCCGAAGAGTTGATCCAATACGTTCCTGGCCCCGATTTCCCCACAGGTGGGATCATGTTAGGCCGATCAGGCGCGCGCAAAGCCTATATCGAGGGACGCGGCAGCGTGATCATTCGCGCAAAAACCCGCGTAGAAGAAATCCGCAAAGATCGCTACGCCATCATTCTGGACGAAATCCCCTATCAAGTGAACAAAGCTTCAATGATCGAAAAAATCGCAGAGCAAGTGCGCGAGAAAAAGATCGAAGGGATTGCACATGTTCAGGACGAATCTGACCGCAATGGTGTGCGTGTCGTTGTCGAATTAAAACGCGATGCGACGGCCGAGGTTGTGTTGAACCAACTGTATCGCTTTACGCCGATGCAGACATCTTTTGGCTGTAACATGTTGGCCTTGAACGGCGGTCGCCCAGAGCAATTGACCCTGCGCACGTTCCTGACCAACTTTATTGATTTCCGCGAAGAGGTGGTTGCACGCCGCACGGCCTATGAATTGCGCAAAGCACGTGAACGCAGTCACGTCCTTTGTGGTTTGGCGGTTGCCGTTTCCAATGTGGATGAGGTCGTGGCCACGATCCGCGGATCAGCAGATGCCGCAGATGCGCGGCAAAAACTGATGACGCGGCGCTGGCCCGCACATGACATTGCGGAATACATCCAACTGATCGACGATCCAACCCATACGATGAATGAGGATGGGACATATAACCTATCTGAAACACAGGCCCGCGCGATCCTTGAACTACGCTTGCAGCGTTTGACACAGATCGGCGTCAAAGAAGTCACCGATGAACTCCAAGAATTGGCGGGCAAAATCCGCGAATACTTGGAAATCCTTGCGTCGCGTGATCGCATCATGAGTATCATCCGCACCGAGTTGGAAGAGGTCAAAGAGCAATTCGCCGTGCCCCGTCGGACCGAGATCGTTGAATGGTCTGGGGACATGGAAGATGAGGACCTGATCGAACGCGAAGATATGGTCGTGACTATCACCGCAGGCGGATACATCAAACGCACACCTTTGGCCGATTTCCGTGCACAGCGTCGCGGAGGTAAGGGGCTATCGGGGATGCAGACCAAGGATGAGGATGTGGTCACAACCCTATTTGTGGCCAATACGCATACGCAACTGTTGTTCTTTACCACTGACGGGATGGCTTACAAACTGAAAACATGGCGCCTACCACAGGGCGGTCGCACCGCCAAAGGCAAGGCCATTGTGAATATCCTGCCCATCCCAACAGGTGTTTCCATCGCAGCAATCATGCCCGTCGATGTGCCCGAAGAAGAATGGGACAACCTGCAAATCATCTTTGCCACATCCGCCGGCGACGTGCGCCGGAATGCATTGTCAGATTTCACAAATGTCCGTTCAAACGGTAAAATCGCGATGGACCTGCCCGAGGGGATCGAATTGGTCAATGCGCGGATTGCAGGCGAAGATGACGATGTGATGCTATTCACAGATTCGGGTCGCGCGATCCGCTTTTCCACCACAGACGTGCGTGTGTTCAAAGGGCGCAAGTCGACGGGTGTGCGAGGTATTCGCCTAATGGGCGAAGATCGCGTTGTGTCCATGTCGATCATTCGCCATTTCGATGCCACATCGGATGAACGCGCCGCCTATCTGAAAATGCGCCGCGCAATTGCAGGCATGGTGGACGAAGAAGGCAGCAGCGACGAAGAAGGCGTCAGTGAAAACGCGACAATTTCCCAAGAACGCTATGCAGAAATGTCAGCGGCGGAAAACCTGATCCTAACCATCACAAAGGGCGGATCAGGCAAATTGTCATCGAGCCATGATTATCCCGTACGTGGACGCGGTGGTATGGGTGTTGCAGCAATGGACAAGGCGATGCGCGGCGGTGAAATCGTTGCCTCCTTCCCAGTTGAGTTGCAGGACCAGATCATGTTGGTCACGTCCAAGGGTCAGTCCATTCGCGTTCCTGTTGATGGCATTTCCTTCCGCTCGCGTTCTGCAGGTGGTGTGCGTGTGTTTAACACAGGAGCGGACGAAACGGTCGTCTCTGTTGCCTGGATCGCGGATCAGGGTGAAGAAGATGGCGACGTAATTGACGGTGCTCCAACAGAATAACCCACATCTCATTGAACTTTAGCCCACCCATATATGGTCTAAAGTTTTCTATTGACCTGCCAAATAATACGAATGGGTTTATTTATAACTTTCGTCATATTTTCCATACTTACCCCAGGGGTGAGATACCTCTGCTTTCATTGGTACTATATTGGTACTTACCAAAACCAAACAAATTGAATGAGGTGTCATATGCAAAATTGGGACGATTTAAAGTTTTGCCTTGCGCTAGAGCGGTATCAAACAATGACTGCTGCGGCGCGTGCTGTTGGCACCAACACGGCCACAGTGTCACGGCGCATTGATCGTCTGACAGAAGAGGCCGGTGAACCCCTATTCCTACGTGATAATACGCAATGGCGCGCAACCGACATGGGACGCGAATTGGCCCAAATCGCCCTGCGGATCGAAGATCGTATTTCACGTGCGGCGACGGAAACCATGGAACAGCAGAAAATCCAAATCCTGCGTATCAACGCCAACGAAGCGACGTTTAACGCACAACTTGTTCAAAACATCGCAAGTTTTTCAGAAAACTATCACAACTTGAATTTGACACTCAGCTCTCACCAAGCAAGCCTCGCCTATGGTGAAACGGATATCATCCTAACCCATGTTGCCCCAACCGAGGGTCGGATTATCCGCAAAAAGGTGGGTGACCTATGCGTGCGGGCATACCGCAACGCCATGCTGGAGGCCCCAACAACAGGCTGGATCGCAACCGCACATGGGGTCGATGAAGCCGTTGAAGCATCAGATATTTTTGCCGAATTCGGGGATATGCCGCAATTCACGCTGCATTCCTTGGATATGACGGTTGAGGTGATGCGAACCTCTGCTTGCGCAGCTCTCCTCCCGGCACGCTATGCAGAGCGTTTTGCACACCTTGATGTAATCGAGCACATCCCTGAACAATCCCTACCTGTTTGGGCCTGTTACCACTACACCCGCAAAACCGATCATATCATCAAAGATGCATTGGATTGGATCGAGCAGAGCTTTCACAGATTGCAGTGATCAAAGTTCAGCAAATTTTTCGCGGATATAACGCACAAATGGTTCTGACGAGGCGGCCTGACCAGTCGCCTTTTCAATGACCTCTTGCGCCTTATATCGACGCCCGTGTTGCTGAACGTTTTCACGCAACCACTTGCGTGCGGTATCTGTATGCCCATTGGCCAATTCATCAATGGCATTTGGCGCATCTTTCAACATCGCCTCGCGTAAACAGGCTGCATATATATTGCCGATGGCATAGGTTGGGAAATACCCAATCAAACACTCCGACCAATGAATATCCTGCAACATGCCCAATGACGCCTTTGGCACCGCATACCCGAAATCCGAAAGGAAACGCTCATTCCACGCCGCCTCAAGGTCGTTGACCATCAAATCACCCGAAATCAGCGCGCGTTCCAAATCATAGCGCAGCATGATGTGTAGGTTATATTGCAACTCATCCGCTTCGGTTCTGATGTATCCATTTTTAACGCTGTTCACCGCGCGGTAAAACCCATCCGCATCCGCAACACCCAGATCGCCAAAGGTCTCTTTCAATTGACCAAACAACCATTCGGTAAAGGGCCGCGAACGCGCCAGTTGGTTTTCATAAATACGGCTTTGGCTTTCGTGGACAGCCATGGAACACCCATTGCCCAGCGGCGTGAAATTATAGGACTGATCCACATTTTGTTCATAGGTCGCATGCCCCACCTCGTGGATTGTGGAATAGAGACTGTCCAATGGATTTGTTTCGTCATATCGCGTTGTGATGCGCACATCGTTGCCGCTGCCTGAACTAAACGGATGCATAGCCACATCAATGCGCCCGCGATCCATGTCATAGCCAAACACACGCGCCACACTATCCGTTAGCGCGCGTTGCTTTTCCATCGGGAAATGACCAGACAGGAACACGGATTGATTACGCTCTAACACCTCGGCACGCAGATCCACCAGATGGGGACGCAGATCATCAAAAATCTCAGTAATCTTGGCACTGTTCCCATCAGGTTCAAAATCCTGCAGGAGCGCATCATAAAGGGGGGTGTTTTCATCGGCCAACACTTCGGCCTTTTGACGGGCCAGGTTCACAACCTCGCTCAGCATAGGCAAAAAAATTGAAACATCATCCGCGGCCTTAGCCTCGGTCCAGGCGCGGTGTGATTTTGAGGTAATCCGCGCAAGCGCAACCGCCAAATCCTGGGGCACTTTTTGGCGACGATTGAAATCAGTTTGGATCAAATCGAACATGCGACGCTTGGTGCCTGTCAACTGATCGGGATCAACAGCAGACAACAGATCACCCAATTCCGCCCCACTGCCGCGAACGTGCATCACGCCCTCTAATGCGGCCATTTCCTCGGATCGGTCATCCCCAGAGGCCGGCGGCATCAC
>JAKMGV010000287.1 GCA_022424725.1 Paracoccaceae bacterium | reverse complement strand
GCGATCTAAACCGCGCGCTTGATTGGTCGCTTCCTGATGATGAGGCGAACACACTTGCGGGTCTTGTTATTCACGAAGCGCAGATGATCCCAACAATGGGCCAGATTTTCTATTTCCTAGGTTATCGGTTCGAGGTGGTCGAACGTCAGGCCAACCGCCTAACCCAATTGCGCGTTACGCCCATGTAAAAAAACCGTCCAAAATTGTTGGACGGTTTTCAAAATTATCCGCGCAGGCGTTCGCCCCTAGGATCAAAGGGCGGTTCAGCCAGAATTGTACCATCGTGGGGTTTACCCAGGATCATCACCTGAACCCGATCACCCACAGATGCATTTTTCACGTATCCAAGCGCCAGTGACATGCCAACGGAATATCCATAGGCCCCCGATGTCACGCGGCCTATGCCAACCCCATCATTGAAAATCGGCTCGCCCCCTGTGGCATCTGCGTTGGATGCGGTAACCGCATCCTCATCAATATGGATCAAAACCAAATTTTCGCGTGGTTCATTTTGCATCACCTCTGCAACGGCGGATTTGTTTAGGAAGTCTTTATCCATTTTACACAGACGCTCTAGGCCCACTTCTTGGGGCCAGTATTCTGGGCTATATTCCCGCGACCAGCTGCCATACCCTTTTTCAACACGCAACGACATCAGCGCACGTGATCCAACAGGGCCACCACCAAGTTCATTCGCTGCATCAATCAGCGCGCTGTAAACCGCCAATTGATCCCCCACATCGCAATAGATTTCCCAACCCAAATCACCTGTGAAACTGACACGGAGTGCAGCGCAATCAACGCCCGCAATCGTCAAATGACCCGATCGCATAAATGGCCAGGCCGCGTTAGAGAGATCCGCGTTACTAAGGCGTTGCAGCAATTCGCGCGATTTTGGCCCCGCCACGTTAAAGGCGCAGGTATCGTTTGACTTGCTTTCAAACGTGGTGCCCACGGGCAAATCCACCATCTGATAGAACCGCTGTTGATAGCGTTCGGCCATCCCCGAACTGACCACCCAATACTCATCATCACCCAGTTTGGTCACCGTTGCATCGCCCGCAATACCACCGCGTTTCCCAATCAAGGGTGTCAGGCAGGAACGGCCAACAACGCTGGGCATTTTGTTGGCAAAAACGGCGTTTAACCAATCCTCTGCCCCTGCCCCTTTGACGCTATATTTGCCAAAGTTTGAAATATCTATGACGCCGACTCTGTCGCGCAACATCTTGGCCTCGCGCCCGACGCTGTGCCACCATTCTTGTCGCGTGAAACCCGCAGTTTCAGGGGTATCCGCATCAAAATAAAGCGCGTGTTCCCAACCGTAGTTCAGGCCAAAGGTTGCGCCCAACTCTTTTTGTTTTTCAAAAATCGGACGGGTGCGCACAGGACGGCCCGCATCACGTTCTTCATTCGGGAAATGGATTTTGAAACGGTGTGCGTATTGATCGCCCACGCGTGCCTTGGTGAAGGCCGCATCTGCCCAATCGCCAAAACGTGCCATATCCCATGCAAACATATCGAATTTGGTTTCGCCCTGAATGATCCATTCGGCAGCCAATAACCCCATACCGCCTGATTGGCTAAAGCCCGGGATAATGCCATTACAACAGAAATAGTTTTTCAATTCGGGTACGGGGCCAAACAACACGTTGCTGTCTGGTGACCAAATCATCGGGCCATTGATCACGCGTTTGATCCCCGCTTCCCCAACCGCTGGGACACGTTCAATAGCGCGCATCATGTTTTCTTCGATCCGTTCCAGATCATCGTCAAACAGTTCGTGTCCGAAATCAGATGGCGTGCCATTTTCGGCCCAGAATTTCAACGCGCGTTCATAGGCGCCCACCAATAATCCTTTGCCCTCTTGGCGCAGGTAATATTCCCCATCGCGATCCGCGACCGATGGCAAACGACGATCCATGCCGTCAATTTCAGCGATGGTTTCTGTGACGAAATATTGGTGTTCTGTCGGCTGCAAGGGCAATTTCAAACCTGCCAAAGCCGCAACCTCGCGCCCCCAAAGGCCCGCGGCATTGATCACCCAGTGCGTATGAATGTCACCCTTGGGTGTGCGCACAATCCATGATCCATCAGGTTGCTGTTCGGTGGCGGTCACGGGGGTAAAGCGGTAGATTTCCGCACCCCGTTGCCGCGCCCCTGTGGCATAGGCATTGGTGACACCTGATGGATCCACATTGCCCCCATCAGGTTCAAACATGATGCAGCGGATGCCATCGTAATTGACCAATGGATGCAATTGTTCAGCCTCTTCGCGCGATACCTCATGAAAATTCATGCCGTATAGTTTGGCCTTGGCTTCCTGAAGGCGCAATTGATGTTCACGCGACTCTGTCTGGGCCAGATAGAGAGAACCGGGTTGGAACACGCCGCACCCCTGCCCCGTTTCCTGTTCCAATTCCTTATAAAGGTTCATGGTATAGTGCTGGATACGGCTGATATTGGTGCTGTCATGCAGGCCGTGGATATTGGCCGCCGCAT
>JAKMGV010000286.1 GCA_022424725.1 Paracoccaceae bacterium | reverse complement strand
AGGCGAACACTTGGTGGATCTGCTGAGTCCCACGATATTGGAGAAAAAAGATGTCAAATATGCGCGACGCCGCACTTAGCTCAAAAGCATGGCCCTTTGAAGAAGCGCGCCGTGTATTTAAACGCTATGAAAAAGCGCCGCCTGAAAAGGGATATGTCCTATTTGAAACAGGATATGGCCCCTCTGGTTTGCCCCATATCGGCACCTTTGGCGAAGTGGCACGCACGACAATGATCATGCGTGCGTTTCGTGAAATTTGCGATATTCCGGCGAAATTGATCTGTTTTTCCGATGATTTGGACGGCATGCGCAAGGTGCCAGGCAACGTTCCAAACCAAGAAGAATTGGCAGAGCATCTGCAAAAACCCCTAACATCTGTTCCCGATCCATTTGGGGAATACGAAAGCTTTGGCCATCATAACAATGCGATGTTGCGCCGTTTCCTTGATACCTTTGGGTTTGAATACGAATTTTATTCCGCGACCGAGTTTTATAACTCTGGCGCCTTTGACGAGGTGTTGTTGCGCGCGGCAGAGCGTTACGATGACATTATGAAAGTGATGCTGAAATCATTGCGGGAAGAGCGTCGGCAAACCTATTCTATTTTCTTGCCCATCCATCCTGAAACGGGCCGTGTTTTGTACGTTCCGATGAAAGAGGTGAACGCCAAGGACGGAACCATTACCTTTGATGATGAGGATGGACGCGAATGGACGCTGCCCGTCACAGGTGGAAATGTGAAATTGCAGTGGAAACCAGATTTCGGCGCACGTTGGGCGGCCTTGGGTGTTGATTTTGAAATGTATGGCAAAGACCATTCGACAAACACCCCAATCTATGACCGCATTTGCGAAATTTTGGGCCGCAAAAAACCCGAACATTTCACCTATGAATTGTTCTTGGATGATCAGGGTCAAAAGATTTCGAAATCGTCTGGAAATGGGATTTCGATTGATGAATGGCTGACCTATGCCAGCACAGAGTCACTGTCGTATTTCATGTATCAAAAGCCAAAAACAGCCAAGCGTTTGTATTTTGACGTGATCCCAAAGGCGATGGATGAGTATCATCAACAATTACGCGCCTATGCAGGTCAGGATGAGGCACAGCGTTGCAACAACCCTGTGTGGCATATCCATGGGGGCGATGTGCCCCAATCGGATATGGTTGTCCCGTTTTCAATGTTGTTGAATTTGGCGGCTGTGGCGAATGCAGATGACAAGGATCAATTGTGGGGCTTTATCCGCCGTTATGCACCCGATGCCAGCCCAGAGGCCAACCCACAATTGGATCAGGCGGCGGGATTTGCCGTGCGCTATTACAACGATTTTGTAAAACCAACCAAGACATATCGCATGCCTACCGATCTTGAGCGTGAGGCGCTGATTGATCTGCGCGATCAATTGAAAGCCTGGGAGGGCGGATTGGATGCAGAAGAATTGCAATCCATTGTGTACGCCTGTGGTCGTGAACGGTTTGATCCGCTGCGCGCGTGGTTTGGTGCATTGTACGAAGTTCTGCTAGGTGCCTCGCAGGGTCCGCGGTTTGGTGGATTTATCGCGCTTTATGGAATCGATGAAACGATTGCATTGATTGACGATGCCTTGGCAGGGAAATTTGTCTAAGGCAGCGGTTTTTAGGACGAAAATGCCGTTCCCGGCAATACCTGCACACCCCTGATACGCCAGCCCGCTGGCGTTTCAATCATATCATAGCGCAGGGTGTGAACGCGGCCATCGCTGTCGGTGATTTCAACCAGCTGATAGGGGCCGCGCTGATCCTGCGCAAATTCCAAAAAACGCGATTTTGCAGGGCGCCACACCATTGGATAGCCCCGTTGAACCATCATTCCAAAGTTATCAGAATTGCGAAACATACGCTGTATTGACGGGCTTGCGTATTCAAATGCACGCGCGAAATCATCCTGCAAAAATGCATCCAACTGTGATGTGATTGTCGTTTGAACCTCGTCCTTCACATCTGCAAATGTGGCTGTTGCCAACATCAAAAATCCAATGAACCAACGCATATTTCGGCCTCCTAAATGGAAAAATAGATTGAAAACAGAGTCATTCAACTTTTGCGGATCAGGCGTGCAACACCTGACCGTGCGTTCCCTTTAGCGAGGGTTAAATTCATTTGCCTAGGTTCATGACAAATTCATTTAACAAGGGCACGGCACATGGTTCTTTCTCTCACTCAAGGTCTTGATTTTTCACCTGCACCGTTTTCGGCGGGTTTGGATAAGTGGTCCAGTTCCACTGGGACAACCAGCACAGATACATATGATATTGTTGGTGAGGCCGTTTATGTCCCCGTCGATCAGGATTTTGCAGGCTGTATCGAAATGGTGAAAACCGACGATGTGCAGAAACTGCGCTATACGGGTCAAACGGACTTGCCACGCGAAACCTATTTGATGATCAAAACACGGGTCAAACGAATGGCGGGCGGCATTCCTGCCATTCGGATCGCGGGCCATGCGATGGACACCAATGATACCCA
>JAKMGV010000019.1 GCA_022424725.1 Paracoccaceae bacterium | reverse complement strand
TTTTGCGGACCCCATGCATATATAATATGTTAAGTTGATGTAAGTGCGCAATCATTTCGTATAAGCTAGAAAATCTAAAAAGATTAAATGATTAGGACTTGGGTTCCAAGTTTGGTGGCGGCAAATAACTCAGCAATTTGTGAGTTATAGAGGCCAATGCACCCATTTGATGACCTTCTACCAATTTTTCGAGTATCATGAGTTCCATGGATCCTAAAGTAGGTCCAACTCAGATATAGAGCGTGGGTTCCAAGTGGATTATCAGGCCCTGGTCCGATAAATTCAGGCCATTCAGGATTTCTTTTTCTCATGGCAGGCGTCGGCCGCCATGACGGACCTTCAACTTTTTTTATAATTTTAGTGTATCCCCGTTTCGTTAGGTCTTCTGTCATTGGGACAGAAGTGGGGTATAAACGGTATGTTTCTTCGTCCTGTGACCAGAAATGTAACGCTCGAGAAGAAATATCAACCAAGATTGCGCCATTTTTCAGTGTATCAAAGTAGGGATGCCAATCTAATGCACGGAAACTGGAAATATTGTGACGTACAACGCCCGTAACGTCGCTATCTTGTTCCGTTGTGGTTTCGGAATTCACGTTGGTAGTTTCTGACAAGCCCCGAGTTGCTAAAAATGCACAGCCAGCTGTGACAAAACTTCGTCTGGTAAATCCTACCATGATTATCCTCCAACCATAGGTCACTATATAGAAATATGACTTAAATCCCGCAATTACAAATCACACTGTTGTGTTTTTTGCAAAATTTGTCGTAGTGGGTTTGATAAGTCGCGGTAGCAGGGATATGTGACGAGTGTAACATACGATTTGGTGAAATAAATGAAAAAGTGGTTGTCAATAATTCTCTTGGTTTTTACCGCAGCTTGCGGAGCTGTCCCAGAAGAGCAATTGGCGGCAGATGGTAAACCGCTTCCAAAATTTTATGACTTATCAAAAGTTGATGCGGCAACTCTTCAATTTCGTATGCTAGACGCTGTCAATGCTCTGCGAAGTAGCGCTGGATTAAATCAACTAACTCTCAATGCGGAACTAACAGCTGCAGCGGCAACGCATTCGCGCGACATGGCATTGCAAAATCGTCCATGGCATTTTGGATCTGATGGCTCCTCTCCGCTCGATCGAGCGGAACGTGTCGGGTACGAGAATCAGTTTTTGGGTGAAACGATCTCAGAAACCTATGAAAGTGAAATTTTGACCCTGGCTGCATGGATTAAAGATGATGCTACGCGCTTTATTCTCATGGATCGGGGAGCCACTGAGATGGGGTTTTCATGGTTTCAGGAACCAAATGGAAAAATTTGGTGGACGCTTGTGACAGGTGGGCCAATGCTCAGTTCGCGTGATGTTACCGCTGAATAAAGATTGGCGTTCCAATACCCACCATTGAATAAATTTCTGTCATCTCGCCATCGGTCACAGCAATGCACCCTGCTGTCCAATCGTTGTCAAAAAAGTAGCGCCAACCTTGTTTGATGCGGTGTTTGAGATCCTGATTGCCGTGGATAAAGATGTCACCGCCTGGCGATTTTCCGACGCTATTTGCATGTGAACGGTCTGCAGCGTTTGGGTATGAAATACCGAGCGACAAGTGGAATTTTGAATTTGGATTTTTACGATCGATTACATAGCGGCCTTCGGGTGTTTTGCCGTCCCCTTCGATTTTTTTGTGACCATCAGGGGCAAAGCCTAAACCAACGCTGTAGGACCGTAAAACTCTATCATCGTGCATCAGAAACATTTTGCGGGCCTCTTTATGCACGACAATTGCGGTGACGGGGTCCCCGTCGTATTCGGGGATTGTTTTTGCAATCGCTGCACTACCCAGCACCAGGATCAGTGCCAAAATTCCAGGGATACGGGCCATTTTTGCCTCTTACTGCTATATTGCTAGCTTAACAAAAACCTCAGTTTGGCGCTATACATCCGAAGGGTTAGTTGCGTGAAAATTTTGCAGCCAACTCGATATGAGTCGACCAACGAAATTGATCGACTGTTTGTACGAATTCTATTTCGAACCCGCGCGAAACCAAATGCGCAGCGTCACGTGCAAACGTCGTTGGATTGCACGAAACATAGGCAATTAAATTGATGTCAGATGCAGAAAGTTCATCAATTTGTGCCTCTGCTCCCGCGCGCGGCGGGTCAATGATCGCGGCATCGAATTTGCGCAGTTCATCTGGTTGTAGTGGCCTGCGGAACAAATCACGTGTTTCGGTTGTGACACGCTTTAATCCTGTTGCATGGCGCCACGCTTTGTCCAATGCGCGCAGCATGTCGGCTTCACCTTCGACTGCATGCACCTCTGCATTTCGTGCCATGGGTAGGGTAAAGGTGCCACAACCTGCAAATAGATCAATGATCCGATTTTGGTCGCCAACGATGTTGCGCACTTCTGCGATCAAATCGCCTTCGCCCTGTTTGGTTGCCTGCAGAAAACTACCAGACGGTGGATCAACGATGATGCCATCCAATTCCTGACTGGGTGGCAATCGCATTGCGATGACTTCCCCATTCCATGATAAACGCGCAAGGCGCAGTGCTTCACAGGCCTGCGTTAAATCCATGCGCAAAGGGTCATCCAACTCTTTACCGCCTGACGCGGCGACATCCAATCCATTCGCACACAATGTGACATTGATTGATATTTCGCCTTTGCGTGATCCGCCGATTGCGGCCAATTGCGTGACTGTCTCGCGTGCCGTGATCAAGTCTGGGTCAAGCAGCTGACAGTCTGGGTTTTCGATGATCACATCCGATCCACGTGCATGAAACCCGACTGACGCGCCCTTTTTCGTGCGACGTACTGAGAATGTTGCACGGCGGCGCGATTGCGCAGGGGATGTCAGGCAGGGGCGCAATTCTGTTTCCAACCCATGTGCGGCGAGCGCAGTTTTCACGACATTTACTTTCCACTCTGCAACAAATGGATCACTTGCATGCATCAGGCTGCACCCACCACAGGATTTGTAATGACGACATGCGGCGCGTATGCGATCGGAAGACGGCGTGATGATGCGCACATCCCGAAGGATTTGCTGATCGAGCGTTCCAGTTACCACTTCTGTGGGGAGGGTCAGCGGCGCATAAACGGGGCCATCGGCGATCCCGTCCCCTTGATGCCCCAGGCGTTTGATTGTGAATTCTTTCATAGCGCAGGAAATAATGCGAAACAGGGCCGATTGGAATAGTTATTCTGCCGCGTCTTGTGCGCCGATAAAACCACCAGATTGCCGGTTCCAATACCGCGCGTACAACCCATTTTGCGCCAACAGGGTGGTGTGCGTGCCGTCCTCAACGATGCGGCCGTTTTCCATCACGATGATGCGATCCATTTCGGATAGCGTTGAGAGCCTGTGCGCGATGGCAAGAACGGTTTTGCCCTGCATAAATTCATAAAGGGATGTTTGAATTGATGCTTCGACCTCACTATCCAGCGCACTTGTCGCTTCGTCCAACACAAGAATTGGGGCATCCTTTAATATCGCACGTGCAAGCGCGATACGCTGTCGCTGACCACCGGACAGTTTGACGCCACGCTCGCCCAAATGCGCCTGATACCCTTGGCGATCTTTGCCGTCGATGAGGTCCACAATGAAATCATGTGCCTCAGCACGTTTTGCGGCCTCGATCACGTCTGCGTCAGTTGCCTCTGGGCGTCCGTATCGAATGTTATCCATTGCGGAACGGTTAAACATGGCGGTTTCTTGTGTTACCATGCCAATGCTGGCGCGTAGGCTATCTTGGGTCACCTTGGCAATATTTTGCTCCGCAATTTTGATCGAACCGTTTTCAACATCATACAGGCGCAAAACTAAATTCACCAAGGTCGATTTCCCGGCACCTGATGCCCCAACGATCCCAATTTTCTGACCTGATTTGACAGATAGATCGGTGTTTTCGATGCCGCCTTTTTCCTGTCCATATCGGAAACTGACGTTGTCGAATGTGATCGTCGTTGGGTTCGGAGTTAACGCGCGTGCGGTTGCGTCATCGTTCAGGTTCCAACGTTTGCTAAGTGTGCGCACGCCATCCTCAACTTCACCAATGCTGCCGTAAATGTTCATCAAGGTAAAGCTGACCCAACCTGTCATTTGCGCCAGTCGCAAACCAACGGCACCTGCGGCAGCAATCTGACCGACGGTCGCCAGACCGGTTGACCACTGAACAACACTGTATCCGATCAGAACAATCGGCATAATGCCCGCCAAAACCAAAAGGAGGAAACGAAACAAAACCATCACTTCTGCCCGATCAAGAGAGCGTTCAAAATACCCCTTCATCGCGCCCAGAATGGCGTTGTCTTCATGCCGGGCATTGGCAAACAGTTTTACGGTTTTTACATTTGTCACCACATCCACGACTTGTCCCACAACAACCGCGCGTGCGTCTGCATGTGCGGCAGATCGCTTTCGCATCTTGGGCATAAAGGTTTTGATGAAATAGATGTATGCCACCAACCAGGCGAGGACAAAGAGGCTTAGCAACGGATCAAGTCCTGCGACAATAACCATCGCACCCAGAACCGATGCAATCGAAAAAACGATTGTGTGAACAAATTCGATCACAACATTTGTGGCACTGGTTGCAGTTTGCATTTCCTTTTGGGCGATACGGCCCGCAAAATCGTTTTCAAAGAATTCAACCGATTGCCCCATTGTCCATCGGTGAATACGCAACATGATCAGGTTCAACATGTTAGGTTGCAGGATATAGGTTTGCGCCAGTGAACTGATCCCAAATGAAATGGGGCGCGCGATCATAAAAAATAGGATGCCACCAATCAGAAGGGGCAGGTTTTCGATAAAAAATCCCGATCCCGTGCTATCGGTTGCGGCATCTACTACCCATCCCAAAACGATGCTAGAGGCCATTTCAAAGAAACCTGCAATGCCCGAGGCAAGCGCTGCCAATAGGATTACAGGCCACGTTCCCTTGGTACACCATGCCATAAAGGGCCAAAGCGTGGTCGGGGGCGGACCATCTGCGCGTTCCGCGTAATCAATTAAATTTGCAAGCCGTCTAAACATCATCATCCGCATTTATAAAGCCGCCAGATTGGCGTGCCCATAGTTGAGCATATAGGCCGCCTTTTTGCAAAAGCGCGTCATGCGTGCCATCTTCGATGATGCGGCCTTCGTCCATAACGACGATGCGGTCCATTTGTGCAATCGTGGATAGGCGGTGGGCAATGGCGATCACGGTTTTCCCCTCCATCAATTGATAGAGCGTGTCCAAAATTGTCGCCTCAACCTCGCTATCCAATGCGCTGGTCGCTTCGTCCAGCAACAGGATAGGCCCATCTTTTAGGATCACACGGGCCAGCGCGATCCGTTGGCGTTGGCCACCCGATAATTTTACACCCCGTTCCCCAACCGTTGAGTCATATCCCGTATTTCTCGATTGATCCTCAAGCGTTTGGATAAATTCATGCGCCTCTGCCTGCTGTGCAGCGGCAATCATGTCGGTGTCACTGGCCCCTTCACGCCCATAAAGGATGTTTTCCCGAATGGAGCGGTGTAACAGGCTACTTTCCTGTTGAACCATCCCAATTTCGTGACGCAGGCTGTCTTGGGTGACTTCTGAAATATCCTGACCATCGATCAGAATTTGACCAGATTCAGCGTCATAAAATCGCAATAATAATTTGAATAACGTGGATTTACCCGCCCCTGAACGCCCAACCAAGCCAACCTTTTGACCCGCTTCAACGCGCAGTGTTAGGTTATCTAATCCCCCCGTTTCACGTCCATAATGATGCGTTAAATTGTTAAATTCGACCGTTGCCTTCGTGATTTTCAGCGGCTTTGCATTCGGTGCATCCAGCAATTTTACAGGTGCGGCCAATGTTTCCAGACCCTCACCCACCACGCCAAGTTCACGGAAAAATGTAGTGAATGCCCACATAATCCACCCTGACATGCCGTTAAATCGAATAACCAATGCTGATGCTGCGGCAACTTCACCACTGGTGACTTGATCATAGGTCCACAGGTACAATGCTGTGCCAACAGTTCCAGCAATCAGCATTGCATTCATGGCGCTTAGGATGAAATCCATTCGGGTATAGATACGCATTTCACGGAAAACCGTTTGTCGTGTCTCCTCAATCGCGTCTTTGACATAGGCCAATTCCGAATTTGTATGTGCGAACATTTTGACGGAATGAATGTTGGTATAGGCATCCACAACACGCCCGTTCAATTCAGAACGCGCGTTTGAGGAATCCTTTGACGCGGGTTCAACGCGGCGGACCACATAGCGTAGTAAAAAGATATACGCGATCACCCAAATCAGCAGCGGAAATAGCAGCAGAGTGTTCGCGTTCATCAACAAAAACAACGCGCCCACGACATAGGCCAGGGCATAGGCAAGTGCATCGAACACATGAAACACCACCTCGCCTGCGGATCTGGGTGTTTGCATCACCCGATTTGCAACGCGGCCTGCAAAATCAGCCTCAAACCATCCGATGGATTGACGCATGACATGTTTATGACCGCGCCAGCGGAACAGCGTCGCCACATTGGGGATGAGCGTGTTGCTGATCAGCATGAAATCGATCAGATACAGCGTTGGTTTTAAAATCAGAACAAAGGCCAAAAGGCCGATGAAGTGCCAAGCGTAGTTTTCCCATAAGGAGGCAGGTGTTTCTGCGGCCATCAGGTCCACAACCCATCCAATCGCAGCCAGAAGGAAAATTTCGAACACCGCGGCCAATATCGTGGCGATGCCTGTGATCAAAAACAGGGTTCTGAAGGGTTTGGTGTGATACACCAAATACTGCATCAACCCTGAGGGCGGATCCATGTGATCTTCATACTTAGAATAAGGATCAACTAAATTTTCGAAAAAACGGAACATGAAAACCTCGGGAATTGAACAAAGCCGTTTAGAATACAAGGAAACCGACCTAAGTAAAGGCACGGTATTCCACAGTATCAATCAAGGAAAAGGAAGATAACGCAGCCTGCGATCAACAACGCCATTACACGGTTGAACCATGTTAGACGATTTTCAGTTTCCAAGAAACGTTGAAGTGATACGCCCAACACCGCCCAAGTTGACGCAGACGCCAGACCAAAGAATACAAAAACTGCGGCGATGATTATTGCCGTTTGCATGGGTGCATCAGGTGTTGCGAATTGCGAGGTGATCGCAATCGCCATCGACCACCCCTTGGGATTAACCCATTGAAAAAGGGCCGCTTCGTGAAATCGAAACGGGCGGCGTTCGCCAGTGGATGATCCAAGTCCGCCAGCGGTGGCAATTTTGTAGGCGACATAGAGTAATAGGACGACGCCAACCCACCGTAGCACTTCGCGCAGCAGAAGTGAGGACTGAAAAAGCTGTCCCAGAAAGAGGCCAACAATAAAAATCATCACTGGAAAGCCAAGCGATATGCCTAAAATGTGCGGAAACGTACGGCGAAAACCAAAGTTTGCACCTGACGCCGCGACCAAAGCGTTGTTTGGTCCGGGTGTGAACGCTGCGGTGAATGACAGGACGCACAACGCGATAAAGCTCTCAAATCCCATTTAACAACGCCTCTTTCGTTAGGCGAAATTCGCTATCAATCCACTGCGTTTCTAGAATGCGTAGCTTTTGACCCAAGGCGGGCCCAGAATATTGGGGCATCAAATCATGGGCCCTGATTGGGAAAACGTGTTCCGCACCTGCCGAGGCCGCTTGCCAGTCGGCGCGGTTGGGCCTTTGTTCAAAGCTTGCCCAACGCAGCAGCAAAATATCTTGGGCTAGGGTCGCGCCGTGATGATATCCCAATGCATGCGGCGGTTTCATGTCGCCAATGGCGTCACGCATGACGGCCAGTTGTTGGGTTTCATGATTGCTAAGGCGCAAGCTATCCCGTGCATCCATGGCCCCCAAAATGGCCAATCGTCTTAGCCAATTTGGGTGTGCGTCGCATTCAGATTCCAGATGTACCAATAGGGCTAGCATACGATCGTCAGCCCCCTCTAAAACACGCAATAACGCCCCCGATGCGCGCATCGCTGCGATTGCGGGCGCTGGGTCGGGTGCAGATAATAATTTGCGCATCTCAGCGCCAATCCGTTCTTTTGATAATCTGTCCAAACCGTCCAAATGGTTTGAGATGATCGCAAGCGTTTCTGGATCAAATCCTTGGTCCTGATCCGCATAGATTGCCGAAAATCGAAAAAACCGTAGGATGCGCAAATAATCCTCGCATATGCGTTCATCTGCGCTGCCGATGAACGTGACCTGTTTTTGGGTCAGATCATCTTTGCCCGTGCCCAGTGGATCATAAATTTTGCCATGACGGTCCGCATATAGGGCGTTGATTGTGAAATCTCGCCGCGCGGCGTCCTCTTGCATCTGGGTTGAAAATTCCACAATGGCATGACGACCATCACCCAATACATCGCGTCGATAGGTTGTGATTTCATGCGGAATACCACCCGAAATCACCGTAATCGTTCCGTGATCAATACCTGTTGGAATGCATTTCAATCCGCGATTTTCACAGGATGTTATGATGGCTTGCGGTTTGGCGTTTGTAGCGATGTCCAAATCGTCGACCGCAAACCCCATTAATGCGTTGCGAACGCAACCGCCCACAAAAAACGCCTCATATTCTGCGCTTTCAAGTGCTGAAAAAACTGCCTGAGTTGCTGCAGTTTTGATCCAAGCGCCGTGGATTGTCATAATGACACCTTTTGCGCCAAACCAAACAACATGCGCGCTGTTGCCCCCCAAATATAATAGGGGCCAAAGGGCACCGCGTAATATTTTCGCGTAACGCCATTCCACACACGCCCTTCGACGCTAAAGTTTTGGGGGTTCAAAACATGGTGCAAGGGTACACGAAATAACTCGTCTACCTCTGCACGTTCAAGGATCGGATCAAATGGGCGCGTTAACAGGCCAACCACTGGTTTCACCTGAAATCCCGTAACCGTTTCGTGTGACGCAAGTTGGCCTAAAACCTTGACATGCGTTCGCGGTAAACCAATTTCTTCGTCTGCTTCACGTAGTGCAGTGTCGATTTGGTCGGTATCTGCGGGATCTGTTTTCCCACCAGGAAAGGCAATTTGTCCTGGATGGTGTTTCAAATGGTTTGCCCGTTTTGTCAGGTAAACAAATGGGCCTTGTGCCCTCTCTTCAATCAACATCAACACACCTGCGTCCCGCAGAACGCGACCTACGGGCAAGGTAATGTTGGGATTTAAATCAAAATCTGAAGACGCCTGATGATCGGACGCCAAAACGGATGCAACCCGATCAAGCGCGTTATGCTGGATCGCCATCATTTTTCGCAGCCTCAAATCCAACTGATAGCGGATCCAAATCATAATGCGTTCCACAGAACTGGCAATCTGCCGTAACACGCCCGTCATCATTTGTCATTTTTTCGATGTCCTTGGCGGAATAAATTGACAAAGACTGACGCACACGATCTTCAGAACAGGTGCATCCAAATTGGACCGACTGCGCATCGTAAACGCGCGGTTGCTCTTCGTGGAAAAGACGTACCAATAGTTCGGTTGGCGGAACGCTTGGTCCGATTAATTCCATCTCCTCGACCGAGGACAAAAGGATGTTTACCCGGTTCCAGTTTTCTTCGTCATCACCGTGTACCAAATCTTCAGCGGCCAACAATCCGTCAACCCCGCTTCCGCCTTCACCGCTGACCGATGGGCTGGCTTTGGGCATGTGTTGCAACATGACGCCACCGCCGCGCCAATGCTCTTCAACCCCGGGTTCACTGGATTTCCCGAAACTTAGCTCAAACCGCGTTGGAAGCTGTTCAGATTGTGCAAAATAGGCCTCAGCGCAGGCTGTTAATGAACCGCCTGCAATGGGTGTGATGCCTTGGTAGGGGCGCATGTCCTGACCTTGGTCAATCAAAACTGCAAAATACCCTTCATCCAGTTGATCAAAGCCTGCGCCATCAGTAACACGATCCCGATCAAATGAGGCATAGGCGCGAATACGCGCGGGTTCACCCTCATTCTCGGGACCATAGTAATCCGTTGCAATCATCCGCACGGCGCCGCGCGACTGAACCTGTAGCGATAGTTTCCAACGCAATTTGATGCTTTGACCAATCAATGCGGTCAGCAGGGCCATCTCCGCAACCAATGCTTCGACCGCTGGTGGGTAATCGTGCTGTTTCAACACGCCACTCAGGACGCCATCCAAACGTGCAATACGTCCACGAACGTCCGCGCGATCCAATTGGAACGGCAAAACGGTGTCATCCCATGCAATTTTATCAATCAATGTCATGTGCGGATCCTCTCGCGGCTTTTCAGTGGCATACCGCGTCTATATAGGGGTAGCAAGAGGCGGTCCAAGAGGTGAGCCATGTTAAAACGATACGGAACACCCCCCAAACGGGGCATCACATATACCCGCAGACCCGGTGCCTATGTCATATTGCCCATTGGGAATGGTATTTTGCTAACCTATCAGGATGGTGAAGAGCGTGAATTTCAATTGCCAGGTGGTGGCGTGGATGCAGGGGAGCATCCCGTTCCCGCGCTACATCGAGAGGTGATCGAAGAAACAGGTTGGATTATCGGCGCACCACGTCGATTGGGCGCGTATAAGCGTTTCGTTTTTATGCCCGAATATGATTTATGGGCGGAAAAGATTTGTGCAATCTATGTCGCGCGTCCATGTTACCGATTATGCGATCCACTGGAAAAAGATCACAGTGATCATATCCTTTCAATTCCGCTTGCGCTTGAGGTGATGCCGAGTGAGGCCGATCGGGAATATATTCGGGCCTATTTCGATCTTTAATCTGTGACTGCGCCAATGTGTTCGACCATGCTGATTGAAACATCGTCGGGAAACACGGTTAAGTTTGAGTAGGTTTCTAATCCTGTGAATATGTCGTTTATCACATCTTGCCCATGCGCGTTAACAAGCGGTCCCAGCATGCGTTCAAAACCCTCTTGATCCAACAAGGCACCAGAGGGATCAGGGCATTCGGTCACCCCATCGGACACGATGAACAAACGATCACCTGGTTTCATTATGTGTTCGGTGCGATCAAACGCGATATCGTCGATCAAACCCACAGGCATGCCCCCCGTTCCAAGGTGAAGGAACGTGTTGTTAGCTGATTGCAAAACAGGGTGGGGATGCCCCGCTTGTGCAAATCGCAGTAGTCCCGTTTCTAAATTCAGATCGGCCAAAACCATGGTGAAATAAAGATCGGTTTCCATGTCATGCAGGACCTGATGGTTTAAATCTGCCATCACATCCTCGGGTGCGCGTGGACATGGAATGCCATCCAGACAGGTTTCAAGCGCAAGGTTTTGTTCAACTGAGCCGGAGCTGAAATACCCAGCAACCCGCGCTGTGAACAGGGCCGAACTGATCCCGTGGCCAGACACATCGACACCAAAAACACCTAAATGCGATGGCCCTGCCTCAAAAAATCCAACCAAATCCCCGCCAACATGTCCCGAACTTTTGACAAATTAGGTGATGTGGAACAGGCCAATTTGACGTTCATGTTCACGGATCAAAGATTGCTGAAGCTTTTGCGCCTCGATCAGGTCAGAGTTAATCGCGGCATATAACCCCTTTAATTCGTCCAGCGTATCTTGGATCAGTGCATTTTGATGCTGTAGTTCCGATTGCATGGACAAAATTCGCTCACCCGCCGTAATCCGCACGCGCATTTTGGGTGCGTTCACGGGTTTTGTCAGAAAATCATCCGCGCCGCTGTCCAATCCGTTGGCAATGTCGTTTTTTCGGACTTTGACGTCAACAGAATGAAATAACTGTAGTCATTGGGATAGAGTTTGCGAAAGGCCCGACAAAAATCTGGACGGTTCAATTCAGGCATCATCCAATCGCTGAATATAAATTCGGGGCGGGATTTTTTGCATAGCTCTAGCGCCTCTGCCCCTGTTGAGGCTTCGATAACATCAAACCCCCATCTTTTTAACATTGCGCTTAGAATTCTGCGTTGCAGACGGCTATCATCTACCACCAAAACGGAACGCGGTGTGCGCGTTTCACGCGGTGGGTCGGATGTTATAACCGTCTGCTGCACAAATACCTCGAACACTCTTTAGTGGGTTCACTATGCCGAGCGCGCATTTAACAATTGGTGAATGTATAGATTTTGAAATGTTCAAATTTTGCCTTTTACTTTCTGTTTACCTCCTCGCTCAACAATGTCCCTTGGGTAGATTAGGAGAGTGAGATGATTGATTGGGCATGTGTGTCCGAACTTCGTGACGAAGTGGGCGCAGAAGATTTCGATGAAGTCGTTGAGTTGTTTTTGGAAGAGGTCGACGAAGCCATTGTGGCCTTGCGCGATCTGACAGATTTATCGGAACTGGAACCGCAATGCCATTTTTTAAAAGGCAGCGCACTGAATATCGGGTTCCGCGATTTCGCAAATTTGTGTCAGGCAGGCGAAGCCGCGGCAGCAGCGGGAAAAGGCGCGGATGTGGACATTGCCGCCATTGTGCAAAGCTATGCAGAGTCGCGTGAGGTTTTCATAAACCAGTCTGCGGAACGACTGGCCGCCTAAACCAGCAGATGCATCGTTTTGGGGTCAATCCCGTCGGTTTGTGACAGTATGTGTCGTCGCAATTTTTGCATGCCTTTGATCCATTTTTCGGGATCATTGGCGCGCAGTTTTGCATACTCCCTGACAATTGGGTGCGGCAGGATCAGGAACTGTTGTTCCTTCATCCCGTCAATCACAGCGCGTGCCACATCGGCGGGTGTCAACAGGCCAGGGTGATCTGGGATTATATCATTAACATCATATCCCAACATGGAGGATGCAACATATTGTGGACAGATAACCGATGACAGAATGCCGTCATCCCCGTGCGAAATGGCCAGCGATTGGGCAAAGCTGATGGCGGCAGCCTTGGTTGCAGAATAAGGAGCGTCGCCAATTTGCGACAACAGACCCGCGGCAGAGGCTGTGTTCACAAAATAACCTGAACCGCGCGCAATCATGTCGGGTAATAACGCGCGTGCTGCCCAAACATGGGACATGACGTGAATATCCCATGCCCGTTGCCAAATCTGATCGGATGCCGATGCAACATGATCTGGATCGGCCGAAATTACGCCTGCATTTGAAATCCAAATATCAATGTTTCCAAGATCGTGTGTGATATCCGCAATTACCAGTTGGATTGCGCTGGGTTGTGTCACGTCACATGCGGCGCCATACGCCCCAATCTGATCCGCAGTTTTGGAAACCGCATCTGGGTTCAGATCCAAAATCACCACGGCAGCATGTTCGGCGATCAAGGCTTCGGCGATCGCGCGCCCGATGCCTTGTGCAGCCCCAGTTACCACCGCGATTTTTCCAGCAAGCTCCATGTTAAATCACAAATTGCGACAGCAGATCATCATTGGTGATATCGGTATAGGTAAATCCCGCCGCGTCCAAGCGTTTGAAAAAATCATCAAACTGTTCTGGCGTTTTGGTTTCAATCCCGATCAGGATTGACCCAAAATTTCGCGCAGATTTTTTCAGGTACTCAAACCGACTAATGTCATCTTCTGGCCCCAAGTGGCTTAGGAATTCGCGCAGTGCACCGGGACGTTGTGGCATCCGTAGGATTAAATATTTTTTGATCCCGCCGAAACGCTGTGCGCGCTCTTTCACTTCGGGAAGGCGTTCGAAATCAAAGTTGCCACCGGACGAGATACACACAACCTTACGCCCGCGAATGGCCTGTCCCATGTCCTTTAACGCGTCCATTGCCAAGGCCCCCGCAGGTTCCAAAACCACCCCTTCGACGTTCAGCATGTCTAACATGGTCAGGCACAAACGATCCTCGGGGATACGCAGGACATTGGCCAATCCGACACCCTTTAGCCGTTCAAATGTCTTTTCACCAATTCGCCCAACCGCGGCACCATCCGCGAACGTATCAACACTGTCCAAATTAACGGGCTTTCCCGCAATCAATGCCGCCCACAAACAGGCCCCGCCAAGGGGTTCAACAAGGCTGAATTGACAGCGTGTTTGAAAATAACTGATTACCCCCGACGATAATCCACCCCCACCAACGGGCAGTACGATGTGATCAGGAATACCGCCCAGTTGACGTTCGATTTCAACGGCAACAGACGCCTGACCCTCAATCACATCTTCATCATCAAAGGGGGACAGAAAATGTGCACCAGCCTCGGCACAATGAGATTGGGCTGCGCGCAAACAATCATCGAAATAGTCGCCAATCAGGCGCACCTCGATATTGTTGCCACCAAACATTTTGGTTTTTTGAATCTTTTGCTGCGGGGTGGTGACAGGCATAAAAATCGTACCCTGCACATTCATATGGCGGCACATATACGCCACACCCTGCGCATGGTTTCCCGCACTTGCGCAAACAAAATGCGTTTCACCCGCAACCTTGCGCATTGCGTTAAATGCCCCGCGCAGTTTGTAAGAGCGCACAGGGCTTAGATCCTCACGCTTGAGCCATATGTCGGCGTCATACAGTGCCGAGAGGTGTTCATTTTTCTGCAGCGGCGTTTCGGGGAAAACCTCCCGCATTGCTGCCTCGGCCGCTTGCGCCATATCTTGAAAATTCGTCATGAACATAGCTTTGGCGCAGGCCTGCGGTCCATGCAAGGATATACTTTGGCATACTTTGGAAACATCAGTGCGAATTCATTTTGATTTTGGGCGCTATGACTTGCCCCCAGATTGAAAAACCGTTAGTGCCCTTGCCAATTGAAAAAGGGGAATCTGAATGTCCGCGCCTAAGAAAGTAGTACTGGCCTATTCTGGCGGCCTTGATACATCTATCATCCTGAAGTGGCTTCAAACTGAATACGGGTGTGAGGTTGTGACCTTTACGGCCGACTTGGGTCAGGGAGAAGAGCTTGAACCCGCGCGCCAAAAGGCGGAATTGCTAGGGATCAAGCCAGAAAACATTTATATCGAAGATGTGCGCGAAGAATTTGTGCGTGATTTTGTGTTCCCTATGTTCCGTGCGAATGCGCTATATGAGGGGTTGTACCTTCTTGGGACCTCAATCGCGCGGCCCTTGATTTCAAAACGTTTGGTTGAAATTGCCGCGGAAACGGGTGCGGATGCGGTGGCCCACGGCGCAACAGGCAAGGGCAACGATCAGGTGCGTTTTGAATTGGCGGCCTATGCGTTGAACCCAGATATCAAGGTTATTGCACCCTGGCGCGAATGGGATTTGTCCAGCCGTACCAAGTTGATTGGTTTCGCCGAGGAACATCAAATTCCGATTGCCAAAGACAAACGCGGCGAAGCGCCGTTCAGCGTTGATGCAAACCTGCTGCATACCTCCTCAGAGGGTAAGGTGTTGGAAGACCCAGCGGTTGAAGCACCCGATTATGTGTATCAACGCACGGTCCATCCAGAGGATGCGCCAGACACAGCCGAAGTGATCGAAGTCACATTCAAGGCAGGCGATGCCGTTGCAATCAACGGCGAAGAGATGTCACCCGCAACCATCCTAACAAAACTAAACGAATACGGCGGCAAGCATGGTATTGGCCGTTTGGATTTGGTTGAGGGTCGTTTTGTTGGAATGAAATCGCGTGGTATTTATGAAACACCGGGTGGCACCATCCTGTTGGAAGCACACCGTGGCATCGAACAGATCACATTGGATCGCGGAGCTGCGCATCTAAAAGATGAGTTGATGCCAAAATATGCGGAGCTGATCTATAATGGTTTTTGGTATTCGCCAGAGCGTGAAATGTTGCAGGCATTGATCGACAAATCACAAGAACAAGTGACAGGTACTGTGCGTTTGAAACTGTATAAAGGATCAGTGCGCACGATTGGCCGTTGGTCCGATTATAGCTTGTATTCTGAGGCGCATGTAACCTTTGAAGAGGATGCTGGGGCCTACGATCAAAAGGATGCGGCAGGGTTTATTCACCTGAATGCGCTGCGCCTAAAACTCTTGGCGGCGCGCAAGCGTCGAATGGGTTAAGTCATTGTAAATATGTAATAATATGGCCGTCCTTATTGGGGCGGCCTTTTTGTTGGAGCGGGACATGACACCAATTTATGCAATCGGTGATATTCACGGGCATCTGGATAAACTGGATGCGGCACTAGAGCGTATTCACGCGGATGGTGGCGTGGACGCGACGGTTGTGTTTGTTGGGGATTATGTGGATCGTGGTGCAGAAAGTCAGGGTGTCATTCAGAGAATTATCGATGGTCAAACTTCGGGCAAAAACTGGGTCACACTTAAGGGCAACCATGACCGTATGTTTGAGTTGTTTATGCAATCGCCGCCGCAACATGACCCACATTTGCTGTTGGGGATGGATTGGTTCAATGATCGCATTGGCGGGATCGCCACACTTGAATCCTATGGTATTGAAATTGAACGGGGTATTTCACGAACCTATCAGATTCACGCCCAGGCCTTGGAGTATGTGCCTGCCGCGCATATTGCGTTTTTAGAGGGTTTGAAGACGCATTTTCTGGTCCATGACACTTTATTTGTGCATGCGGGCATTCGACCCGAAATTCCGTTGAGCGCGCAAACAGAAACAGATTTATTGTGGATCAGACAAGAGTTTCATAACTATCAAAATGACCATGAATATTTGATCGTTCATGGTCATACACCCGTTCAAAATATAACGCATTACGGCAATCGCGTGAATATTGATGGGGGCGCGGCCTATGGGCGGGAATTGACCCCGGTTGTGATTGAGCGTGCAGAAATCTTTGCGCTTGATCGGGGTGGACGGGTGCGATTGGAACCCTAAAAAGTGGCGCCTGTTTTACGTCGGTATAACGTCGGTATTGTGTCGGTGTTTTTGCGTGCTGGCGGTGCGACGCTCGTGCCATGGCACATCGCCCCGCCCACCATCCCGCAGTGTCAGAGGCCTGCTTCGGCCTCGATTGCTTTTTTAGATTTGCGCGCCCGTTCGGTTGCTGATTTCAACTGACCACAGGCGGCCATAATGTCTTCGCCCCGTGGGGTGCGAATGGGGCTTGCGTAGCCCGCTTTGTAAATAATATCGGCGAAAGCTTCGATACGTGACCAGTCAGAACGTTCATAAGGGGAACCTGGCCATTCATTGAAGGGGATCAAGTTGATTTTGGCGGGAATGCCCTTGATCAGTTTGACCAATCGACGCGCATCCGCGTCCGTATCATTCACGTCCTTCAGCATCACATATTCAAATGTGATCCGTTCGGAATTCGAAACCTTGGGGTAGGTGCGCAGCGCATCCAGTAATTCAGCAATGTTCCACTTTTTATTGATTGGGACGAGTTTATCGCGCACCTCATCCGTTGTGGCGTGAAAGGAAATTGCAAGTTGGCATCCGATTTCCTGCGCTGTTTTTGCAATTTCGGGGACGACACCAGATGTGGATAGTGTGATGCGACGACGGGACAGAGAAATCCCCTCGGGGTCCATTGCGATTTTCATCGCATCCCGCACATTGTCAAAATTATATAGCGGTTCGCCCATGCCCATCAGAACGATATTTGATAAAAGCCGCG
>JAKMGV010000285.1 GCA_022424725.1 Paracoccaceae bacterium | reverse complement strand
ACCGATATGGTAGTGCATACAAAGATGATCGACAGTGTCTGCATCGCCACATCATAGTGATCGACCAATCCCATCGTCATGATTGCTGCAAAAACAAAAATTGTTACTTGTTTTGACCTCGATGCGAACCAAGAAATTGCAACCAAAATTGGCACCATGACAAACCATGGTGTTGTAGCAAATAACCACAAGGCCCCGTCAAGCAACCAACTCAGTGGCTGCGTGATCGGGTCTAATACAGCTTTGAGGCCCGGTTTTGCCGCCAAGAACCCATTTTCGATGCCCTTTGTCACATCACGCGACTGAATGATGCCTGGGCAACTCTCGTTTAGATTGTCCAGCGATGGGAATGGAAAAAACTCGCCCTTCGCCTCTTTACCACTGCTCTTCGCAAGCAACTCCGCCATCGACATAGGGGCGCTAGAGGCGGCGTCGCCACACCAGCTCTTTAGACCAAATGTGTTAAATAAGCCATCATAAAAGGCCATGAATGTTCCTCACTTGGAAAGTCACCTCCCCATGCTTGCACCACATGGAGAGGCCAATCGTTAGATTAGTTGCCTAATATCGCAGCAAGTTTGCCCTTGGCTTCGTCGTTCAACCATGAACTCCAAACGTCTGCATTGTTCACCAGGAAATGAACAGCAGCTTCATCGTAAGATGCATTGTTGTCCAAACGCCATGCCAATACTTCACCCATCTGTGTATTTGTGAAGGATAGTTTTGATAGCAGCTCGACGATGTCAGGGTTCTCATTTGCAAAAGTCCCAGAAACCGCAGTTGCGACTTTTGCCGCGGGATAGGCAGAGAACACTGGGTTTGCGCAATTAGCATCACCATTGCAGGCATGTGCCTCAGCGTTGTATGCAGGCACTTCTACGCGAACCATCGGATATTTACCCAAAACAGCTGTTGGGGCCCAATAATATCCAAACCATGGCGCTTTTTCAGCATATGCAGACGCAATGGATGTCTGCAAAGTCTCACCAGAACCATGCTGGAAACGCTCAAGTCCGCCAGCTTCGGCGCCAGCAGCTTTCAGGTTGTTATTGTTAATGATGTCGCACGCCCAACCTGACGGACAATCGTGGAATTTGCCACCAACCGCCGATGGATTCGCCATGATGCCTTCCCATGTGGTGAGCTCTGGATTGGATTCAGCCAGATACGCAGGAATCCACCAGGCTTCAACTCCTCCATCCGATAGAACATTTGCGACTTCAACCAATTTACCTGCGTCAACCAATGGCTGATAGGATGGTGTGGAGTTTGCCCATACTTCGGTCAGAATATCGGGCTCGCCAGTCTCAGCCAGTGATGTCAGTGCAGGGACCGTCGAAGACGGGACCTTTTGCACAGAACAGCCGTAGCCTTGTTCCATCAAGAATGTTGCAACGGCTGTAACCACCGCTGAGGACGCCCAGTCCATTTCCGTGATCGAAACATCGCCACAGTCTGCCGAGGCCATCGTTGCAGAAGATGCACCAATCGTCATGGCCGCGGCCAAAATCATCTTTTTCATAATTCACTCCCTATCGGATTATGTTTTTCGTGGAAGTAGCGTAACTATAAACTGTGCAGATGATCAATCTAATTCGCCGCAAATTTAACTGTTTTCGACGATTGCGGTCTCAACCCTCAATAGTTGCGCAGCAACGGTAAGTATATAAGTGTCATTGGGATGAAAACCGCCCCTGCTACCCCATGCAGTGACAGTCCCTATTGCCCAAGCTGAAACCCAAAACCCAACTGATCGTAGGTATAGACGTCGATATTCGATCTGTGATCCGTATAATCGATGTAAACCATCGTGCCGCCAAACATACCAAATGATTTTAACAGGCGCAGCTTTTTGGTCGTCTCTTTTCGGGGGACGCCAAAGGGATAATTATCGCCCTGAAATTTGAAATGCGATGCGGTTAGGGTTGGATAAATCTGCCATGGCAAGGGGGGCAATGACAGATCAACACTTGTTTGGTTATAGGCGAAATTTCGCATACCCCACCAAGGGTAAAGTCCGTTTAATGTTACGTGTCTTAAGTCGTCTGATCGAGTTAGGTCGAATGTAGATGACCCCATGCTCCATATCAACGTCATTAAGTTCCAGTCCAACAATCTCAGCCAATCTACAGCCTGTCTCACCTAGTAAGGGCATTAGCAACTTTATCTGACTGCCTGAAGCTATTGCCTTGTCGTATCCATCCTTGAGCTGCCCATTGGTGAAGGTTCCTCTCTTGGAGACATCTTGTCCCTCGTTCCGAATAATCAATCTGGTGAATGGATTACGTTTATCCAAATCCAATTCCGAATAGGCATAGTTGAGGATAGCACTCAAACTGTTGATCCTACGCCTTATTGTAGCCGTCTTATTCCTCTTCAAATGAAGATGATGAACAAACAGCTTGGCATCCTCTCTTGTGTAAGTCCTCACATCTCTATCACCAGCCAAAGAGATGAATGTTGAAAGTGCTGAACGAGGTGGACCTTGGTCTATTTCCCTAAGTGCCAGGTATTCTT
>JAKMGV010000284.1 GCA_022424725.1 Paracoccaceae bacterium | reverse complement strand
AATGCTGCGTTTTTTGCTGTGGCCTTTGCCATGCAAATGGGGTGGTTGTCGTGGGATATGCTCGGGTTTGGGCAGGACGATGATGAAGATGATGTTGCCGTCAAAAACCCTGATCCAGAACCAGATCCCGAAGACGCGAAAAACACCAATTACACCGCATCGGATTATGCCTCTGAACAGGTGGGAACATCGGGAAATGATACCCTTGGCACATCAACTAGTACGGATTCTGTTGCGCTATTTGCCTGACAGGGAACGACAGTTTAGTGGGCAGTTCCTCTGATGATTATTTCGAAGGGGATGCGGGTAACGATACGATCAATGCCTTTAGCGGGAATGACGCAGCCTACGGTGGCAGCGGTGATGATCTTTTTTACGGACTAGGGGGGGGATGATACCCTTTATGGCGACGCGGGCGACGATACGATTGAGGGTAACACGGGCGACGACAATCTGTTCGGTGGTCTGGGTGCCGACAACATCGCAGGCGGCGGTGGCCTAGATGTGCTAAATGGCGGGGCGGGCAATGATACCCTAAGTTCCGACCGCCTTGACAGTTCTGCGGATTTTTCACGCGGCGTCGGTGAAACTCTGATTGGGGCAGAGGGCGAGGATACGATCATCTTTTCCAACGCGGATCAGGTCAGCGGCGGTGCCGATACAGATACGTTCCATTATGTCTATCGTGACGTGACAAGCCATCCAGTTGTTATCACCGATTTTGAAAAGGACATCGACACCCTAACCGTGCATTACTCGCCACAAACCGATGGTCAGGGCAATCCAATCGTGCCCGCGATGTCATTGGAAATTGATGCATCCATTGGCGAAACATTGATTAAGCTGGATGGTGTGGTGGTTGCAAAGCTACAAGGGGACATCACAATTTCCAGCTCTGATGTGACGCTGGCAGAATATGACGCAACCTTCCTTGATCGGCTTTAAGCCCCGGTGAACCGCACCTTGCCGATATAGCCAAGGTTACGATTGCGTTGCGCATAATCGATGCCATAGCCCACGACAAATTCGTCTGGAATTTCAAACCCCGTCCAATCTGCGCGAATGTCAACTTCACGGCGAGTAGGTTTGTCCAGCAATGCAATTGATTTCAGCTTGGCTGGATTACGGGATTTCAACAGGTTTAAAACATGGCTTAGGGTAAAGCCCGTATCTACGATATCCTCAACAACCAAAACATCACGCCCCTCAATCGCGCCGCGCAAATCCTTCAGGATGCGCACTTCGCGCGAACTTTCCATGCCATCGCCGTAAGAGGATGCCTCAAGAAAATCGACCTCAACAGGCAGGTCCAATTCGCGTACCAAATCGGCGATAAAAACGAATGATCCGCGCAACAATCCAACCACGATCAATTTATTTGTGCCTGAAAATTCGGTGGCAATTTCGCGGGACAAATCCTCAATCCGTGCCGCGATGGATTTGGCAGATATCATTTGATCGATGACATATGGCTTCTGCGACATTGGGACCCCCTTGAAATTTGTGCCCTAACTTACCTATTCATGGGGCAGTGTCACGCGAAAAAGGATCGACATGCCAACACATTCGGAAACCCGCGCGCTGCCCTATACGGCGCAACAGATGTATGATTTGGTTGCAGATGTGGCATCCTACCCGAAATTTTTGCCATGGTGTTCGGCCGCGCGCATTCGGTCTGTCACGCCACAAGGCGCGTCCTCTGTGATGGAGGCAGATTTGGTGATTTCGTTTAAGGTGTTTCGCGAACGCTTTGGCAGCCGTGTGGTTTTGCACCCCGATGATATGAAAATCGACACCGAATATCTGGATGGTCCGTTTCGTTACATGAAATCGAATTGGGCCTTCCGCGATACGGATCAGGGGTGTGAGGTCGAATTTTTCGTCGATTTCGAATTCAAAAATATGGTGCTGCAGGGGATCATCGGCGTTGTGTTCAATGAGGCCATGCAACGTATCGTGCGCGCCTTTGAAAGCCGCGCGGCGGATTTGTATGGTGCTTGACGTTTCAGAACAATTTAACTTAGGTGCAGCACAACTTCTGACCTTATGGGGTATTTGGCGAAATGCGCGATTTTGATGTTCTTGTGATTAATCTGGAAGGCAGTGATGAGCGTCTTGAGAGCGTGCGTCACATGCTGGAGCGTGAAGAGATTGCATAGCGCCGCATGCCCGCGGTGGATGGTCGCCACGGTATGCCAGAGGGCGATTATGATTACGACGAAGCAGCAGCGATCATTCGCCATGATCGCCCCCTCAATACAGGCGAAATCGGATGTTATTTATCGCATATCAAAGCGCTTCGCATGTTCCTTGCAGGAGAGGCGGCATATGCTGTTGTCTTAGAAGATGATATTGATATCCCATCCGGAACTTTTGCAAATTGAAAAGCGATCGCTGCGAAATTGGATGATTTCTATGGCGATAAATGGGATTGCGTGAATTTCGGTTCTGCTCAGCGGCCAGGGTTTCAGGACACGGCGTTAATCGAAAATGGGATTGAGGTTCGACGCAGTACAT
>JAKMGV010000283.1 GCA_022424725.1 Paracoccaceae bacterium | reverse complement strand
AACCTAAGGTCGTTTTCACGATCAAAGCTTGACGATTTCACAAATTCAAATCATATGCTGCGCTATGACAGAGCTTAACAAAATCCGTAACTTTTCTATTGTTGCCCACATCGATCACGGGAAATCCACCTTAGCCGATCGTTTGATCCAATCCACGAATACAGTGGCCGATCGCGACATGAAGGAACAGCTGCTTGACAGCATGGACATCGAACGCGAACGGGGCATTACGATTAAGGCGAACACCGTGCGGATTGATTACGTCGCAGACGACGGTGAATCCTATGTTCTGAACCTGATCGACACACCCGGCCACGTCGATTTCGCCTACGAGGTATCGCGTTCGATGCGCGCTGTCGAAGGATCGCTCTTGGTGGTTGATAGCACCCAAGGGGTTGAGGCACAGACATTGGCAAACGTCTATCAGGCGATTGATGCGGATCATGAAATTGTTCCCGTTTTGAACAAAATTGACCTGCCCGCCGCAGATTGTGATCGTGTGGCCGAACAAATCGAAGATGTGATTGGCCTTGATGCATCAGATGCGCTGATGGTATCGGCGAAAACGGGCATCGGGATCAAAGAAACACTAGAGGCGATTGTTAAACGACTGCCCGCCCCAACGGGTGAACGGGATGCACCGCTTAAGGCGATGTTGGTGGACAGTTGGTATGACGCCTATTTGGGCGTCGTGGTTTTGGTGCGCGTTATGGACGGCGTGTTGAAAAAGGGGGACCGCATCAAAATGCTGTCCAATCATTCAACCCACCATGTGGACCGTTTGGGTGTCTTCCGTCCAAAGATGCAGGACATTGACGAATTGGGCCCGGGTGAAATGGGCTTTATCACCGCATCTATCAAACAGGTGCGCGATACCCGTGTGGGGGACACCATCACGCATGAAAAAAAGGGCACTGATGTCGCCCTGCCCGGGTTTAAACCCTCACAACCTGTTGTGTTCTGTGGTTTGTTCCCTGTGGACAGCGCCCAGTTTGAAGACCTGCGAGACGCGATTGAAAAGTTGGCCTTAAATGATGCGTCGTTTAGTTTTGAAATGGAAACCTCGGCCGCGTTGGGCTTTGGCTTCCGCTGCGGTTTCTTGGGGCTTTTGCACCTTGAGGTGATCCGCGATCGGATCGAACGCGAATATGATATCGAATTGATCACAACCGCACCTTCGGTGATTTATCACGTCTATATGAAAGACGGTGAGATGATCGAATTGCATAACCCTGCCGATATGCCCGATTTGTCCAAGGTGGATCACCTTGAAGAACCGCGGATCAAGGCGACCATCATGGTGCCAGATGATTATTTGGGTGATGTTTTGAAACTGTGCCAAGACCGCCGTGGTCTGCAAGAGGATCTGACATACGCAGGGTCCCGCGCAATGGCGGTTTATGACCTGCCTTTGAACGAGGTTGTCTTTGATTTCTATGACCGGTTGAAATCCGTCACCAAAGGATACGCATCCTTTGATTATCAAATGACGGGGTATCGTCAGGATAATTTGGTAAAAATGGCGATACTTGTGAACGAAGAACCCGTTGATGCCCTGTCTGTTATGGTGCACCGCGATCGCGCAGAGCAGCGTGGGCGTGCAATGTGCGAAAAACTAAAGGAATTGATCCCACGTCATATGTTCAAAATTCCAATTCAGGCGGCCATTGGGGGCAAGGTGATTGCCCGTGAAACATTGGCAGCCCTGCGCAAGGACGTGACCGCGAAATGTTACGGCGGGGATGCATCACGCAAACGCAAGCTTTTGGATAAACAAAAAGCGGGTAAGAAAAAGATGCGCCAATTCGGCAAAGTCGACATTCCGCAGGATGCGTTTATCTCGGCCCTGAAAATGGATAACTAATTGCGGCGAAATCGCCGCGATTATGTCAAACTTTTCTCAACTTTAGGTGGCACCTCTTGGGACAACGACAATCCAAGGGGTGTTTTCATATGCAAAATATCAAATCCGCGTCCCTGAAATTTTGGCGCGATACGTGTGGAATGATGGCAACCGAGGCGTTTTTGGTTCTATTGTTCCTGATCGGCTTTGGATCGTTTGCCTATTATTTCCTGTTCCACTACAGCGCAAATAGCGAATTGTGGGACACGATCATGCGAATTTGGAACATGATTTACGCCGTTTATAATGGTGAGGCCATGGATGGGATGTCAGAGGCCTTGGGGCAAGAGGCGCTGTCGGAAAAACCCAAGGAATAATTTTTTCTAAAGATTTCGCAAACTTATGCTAGGCGCCACTTTGCCAACAAGAGGAGCGGCACCATGACTGCCACGACGACACTCTCACGCGAACTCAAACTTGCAATATTTGCGGGGTGCATGATTTCCTTCATCAGTTTTGGGTTTTCTGCCTCTTTCAGTGTCTTTTTACGACCGATGTCCATCGAACTGGGCTGGGGACGCGAGGTGTTTTCCTTGTCCCTGGCTATTCAGGCATTGATGTGGGGCATAACCCAACCGCTTGCGGGCATGTATGCCGACAAACACGGATCATCGCGCGTGTT